>CAYWGP010000177.1:0-2281 GCA_964458155.1 uncultured Bacteroides sp. | reverse complement strand
TGATGATGAAAACCTGAGATTGTCTTTTAAGATGTTCCTGGAAAAGGACGGATATTGCAATATCAGTGATGTCTCAACCTGTGAGGATGCACTGGAAATTATATCAACGCAGAATGTTAATCTCATTTTCTGTGATATTTTCCTGAAAGGCACCTCGGGCATGGAAGTGCTTCGCCAGGTAAAGAAAATGGGACTCAAATCCCCTGTGATTATGATAACGGGAGCTCCTAGTGATGAGACAACATCAGAATCAAAGCGACTGGGGGCATTTAAGTATATGCATAAGCCGGTGAAGAAGGATGACTTCCTGCGTGTAACGCGTATGGCATTGCAGCAACATAATAACTAAACGCAAAAGAAGAAATCAAATGACAAAAGGTGAATAACGGTTCATTCGCACCTGGTACTTTTCCGCGTAGACCATCTGTTTGATCTTCATGGACAATATCTTCCACCCAGTCACGTAACATTTTTATGTATTATCTTAACTTTTTCAAAAGTGCACATTACTTGCCATCACCTAGCATCTAATCTGATTCGCCCTGACTTCCACTTTCTACTGGCAATAGTAGCCCTGAGTTGGAGCCCTCAACAAAAAAATGTCTTCATCCTTCGATTGCCGCGCTGTGTTATGTGATGGGGGATGCCGGGTGCTACAACCCTTGCTAAACGAACCATGGTTGATAATGGAAAAATTATCGACTTATATAATTAGGTATGATTTAACTGGAATTACCATACCACCTGTTGAAAACAGAAAAGAAATGTAGAATGGAAAGTGCGTTACCGTCAACGCCAGTTATCTGACAGGATATTGTCAGGCACAACAATTAATTAAGTAATTATAGAGGGAGCAGCTAATAATTAAGTATTGTTTCACCGGTATTGGAAGCAGCCGCATGGCGGGCTTTGCTGAACACCGCACCTATTACTACAATGGCAATGAGATAGACAAACAGGTCCACCTGGGTATTGATCTGGCCTCTACCAAACGGGCAGAGAGACAAGCAGCCAATCGCGGCAATGTAGTTTTTGCAGACTACCTCGGCATTTACGGCAATACAATCATCCTTGACCACGGCCAGGGAATTTTCAGCCTCTACTCCCACCTCAGTGAAATAGATGTAGCGCCTGGTGAGTTGAAAGACAAGGGAGCTGTCATAGGCTTAAGCGGCACCACCGGCATGGCAGGGGGCGATCATCTGCATTTCAGCATACTGGTGAACGGCATCTTTGTTTCACCGATTGAATGGTGGGATCTGCAGTGGCTGCAGGTGAATATCGATGATATCCTCTTCGGCGGGAATTCCAGATAGAAGTGTTCTGCCTTAGGGAACTGCGTCAGTCGTCAGCAGTTCGTATGTTGTGTTGACAATTTATATTCTCTCCCCGATTGAAAGGAAAGATTTATATAGCTTTTAAGAGCCTCCAATTCCTACTGATCAGCGAGTATGATCCGGGCATCTGCAACCACGCAGCCCTGGGCACTGCACAATAAAGGATTCAGGTCTATGGATTCAATAAACGGGGCAATGTCCATGAGCAGGTCGGAAAAGGACAAAATAGCATCTGTGAGTGCTGAAATGTTGATGGGTTCTTTGCCCCGGTATCCTGCAAGGAGTTTTCCTCCCTTCAGTTCCTGCAGCATGGAACTCACATCCTCTGGAGCCAGGGGGGCCATCCGTAGTGCAACATCCCGGTATACTTCCACCGCCGTACCACCAATACCGAGGAGAACCGTGGGACCAAACTGATAATCAATGGTGGCGCCGACGATCAGCTCTTCTCCCTCCACCATTTCCTCGACAAGGATACCTGCAAACTCCGGTAATATGCTCATTTTCCGGTAAAATTCCTGCAGTTCCTCTTGACTGTCAATACCCAGAGAAACACCATGAACCTCGGTCTTGTGTACCACGGCCGGGGAAACAACCTTGGCCGCAACCGGATAGCCGATTTCAGCGGCGATGCTTCCGGCTGCTTTAATATTCTTAGCCCAGCCGTAACGGGGAACGGGAAGCCCGGCCATCTGCAGAAGAGTCTTGGCATTCGGCTCCAGAACCCAGCCGGTCTCTCTGGAAGAATCCAAAATGCTTTGTATTTCTTGCATCAACATGGCCGGCACCTCCTCAAAATCCTTGTCATATTCACAGCACTTTCAATGGACGAGGCAACAGGCACCCGATTCAGTTCAAATCCTTCAATGAGCATCCGGTACTTTTCAACATGCGGAACGTAGGCAACCAGGGGCTTGCCGGAACGCCTGTAAACCTGGCTGATA
>CAYWGP010000176.1:0-5167 GCA_964458155.1 uncultured Bacteroides sp. | reverse complement strand
TGACCGGAACCGTATTTAACGGTACCGATTGTGAAGATATGTTGCTACGCTGGATGAGCTGACAGAGAAGATACGCTATACGCATTTGACCAGGCCGGGTTCATCCCGGCCTTTTTTTTGCCATTTAGCAGCATGGCAGGCTGCTTTTTATAATCGTCCCTCCACTGCCATTGGACAGGCACAATTAAAACTGTAATGGTAAAGTTATTTACCAGATTCAAACCAGTAATCACCTCTACCAGCTGGAGGTCGATTCGACACAGCAGGAGTGGGAATGCACTTACCTGGCACCCTCTTATAAATCCATCACCCTGATGCGGTGGATCAGGAAGGGTCTGGAAAACAATGATGGAACCTTTATCAAACTGAAGTAGGATGGTAGAGGACGAGGATGATCAGACTGGGGTTTACAGGTCGAAACCCAGATTCATGAGGTTCATTCGCTCATGGATATGGATGGCCTGGAATCCCAGTTCCTGTGATGCTTTAATATTGTGGATGTTGTCGTCGAGGAATAAGGTCTCTTCTGGTAAGATGCCGGCATCCCTGATTACATATTCCCACGTTGCCCGGTCGGGCTTGTGCAAGCCTATCTCATAGGAATAGTAGATTTTCTTAAAAACATCGTGAATGGATTCTCCAGCCGCATCGAGATACATCTTCTCGAACACTTCAACATGTAATTCCGAGGTATTGCTCAACATGTAGATATCATAACGTTTTGATAACACCTTCAGCAAAGCGGTCCGCTCTTTGGGAATCCGCAGTAGCATGGCATTCCATGCTTCATCAATTGCCTCATCGCTCATTTCAATTCCGGTAGTAAGCCTGATCTCGTTTCGGAACTGCTCTGTATTGGTCTTCCCGGTTTCGTAATTAAAGAAGAGATCGGTGGTCATAGATTGCGGATACTGCATCAGCGCTGCCGGGAATCCAAGATCATAAAATTGTTTCAGCGTAGCATGAACATTGATATCGAGAATCACCCCTCCCAGGTCAAACAGGATGTTTTTAATATTCGGTGCTTTTTCCATCCATTTTGTATCTTCGTGAAGATCCAAAGATAAAGAAAAACCTTTGAGCCATGCGTATCGACGGAACACATTACCGGTCCATCTGGATGGATGATAATCCCGGAACTGTGAAGGTGATTGACCAGCGCGTACTTCCCTTTGAGTTTCGTATTCTGGAGCTGACGAGTTCAGAAGATGCCTTTAATGCCATCAGCAATATGACAGTTCGTGGCGCCCCGCTGATAGGTGCAACAGCTGCATTCGGACTTTACCTGGCAGCATTTCAAAGTGACCCGGATAAGTGGTGTGAAGAAGTGATAGCGGCCGCAGAAAAGCTTATTTCGGCCAGGCCTACCGCTGTGAATCTGAAGTATGCGGTGGATCTTCTGATGGAAAAGGTCACCTGTGCCGCTTCGCGGGAGTCCATGATCAAAGAGCTTTTTCACCTATCTATTCGTTTTGCCGAGGATGAGGTAAACCGTAGCAGGAAGATCGGGGAGCATGGGGTAAGACTGATCAGAGAGGCCGGCGAGAAGATTCCGGGTCCGGTAAATATTCTGACCCATTGCAATGCGGGTTGGCTGGCCTGTATCGATTATGGTACTGCCCTGGCACCCATTTATCTTGCCCATGATCAGGGCATAGCTCTACATGTCTGGGTGGATGAGACCCGACCCAGGAACCAGGGGGCCCGATTGACCGCCTATGAGCTGGGTAAGCACGGCGTTCCCCACACAGTGATTGTGGACAATGCCGGCGGACATCTAATGCAGCAGGGGAAGGTTGACCTGGTGATTGTGGGAAGCGACCGGACCACCAGGACCGGAGATGTGGCAAATAAGATTGGCACCTACCTGAAGGCCCTGGCAGCCAGGGACAATGACATCCCCTTCTATGTGGCACTGCCCTCCAGCTCCATTGATTTTGAACTGAGCAATGGACAGGAGATTGAGATTGAGAACAGAGATCCGGAGGAGATCACCCATATGGAAGGGCTGGACCTGAAGAGCGGGGCAAACATTACAATAAGAATCCTGCCTGAAGGATCCCCAGTTGTCAATCCTGGCTTTGATGTGACCCCGGCCAGATTGGTTACCGGACTAATCACCGATAAGGGAATCTGCGAGGCATCAGAAATAGGTATACAAACCTTGTTTGAAAACTAGTCAATTGATCCGTATTGTATTCAATATCATCATTCTAAGCTGTTGCCTGCTTTCCGGGTTTGCACAGGAAGCGGCCCAAATGGATAAGCAGCGGCAAGCCTATTTCCAGCTGAATTATCATTCAGGGTCATTCTGGTCGCGTTCCGATTACCTGGACGAACAGTTCAGCGCACCCTATAAAGCCTTAGAGGCCCGTTTAGGCTTTCAAATGATCGGAAATAAAATATGGCAACAATATCGTCGCTATCCGAAATACGGTTTTGGCATACACTATTCCGACCTGGTCAAGGACCGGTCCGATACCGTAGTTGGAAATCCCATTAGCGTGTTTGGATTTTACAGTCAGCCCCTCTTCAGGCTCGGGCCCATCACCCTGGCCACTGATATGTCAATGGGATTGAGTTATACGGGAGTAATACACGACCCGGTGTATAATCCTTATAATGATGTTATTGCTTCTCATATCAACCTTTACTTTGACTTCAACCTTAATATGAATATAAAAGTGACTCCCAGATTGGGACTCAATACAGGCTATGGGATTACCCATTATTCGAACGGAAGGATTCAAATGCCTCAGAAAGGAGTCAACAACTGGGGATGGTTGCTTGGTATTAATTACATGCTCAATGAACCTTTAAAGGAATTTATACACCGGGAGCCACCTGAATTCAGATCAAAAGAGTCCATTCGACTCATGGGTTCTGTGGGATTTGTGGAGAGCATTCCCACCGGAACCATCATAGAATTACGTTTCATTACTTTTTCGTTTACAGCAGATTATATCTATCAATTCAACCCGAAGGGGGCTGTTACTTTTGGTATGGATGTGATGTATGACGGCTCCCTGGAACGGTCCATTAAAGGGGTAGAACCCGAAGAGGCGACCACCTGGCAGCAGATGTACCTGGCTTCCCACCTGGGTTATAATTTTATCTTTGACCGTCTGACCGTTTTGCTTAACCTGGGAACCTATTTCAGGCAGAGCTCTTTTGACAGGGGTTACTATTATGTACGCGCAGGAGGACAATATCGTATCACAGATAATCTTTATGCCCATATCTGCATTAAATCAAAAAATGGTGTCCGCTCCGACTGGATCGAATGGGGTGTGGCTTATGATATAAAGCTTCGGAAGAAAAGCTGACAGTGAGCCTTCTGGACCGTGGCCATATCAGTAGTGAGGTGCCGCGTAAAGCCCTGAGCGCATTATCGGGATATTTATGATTATCTCTTTGAATAACCGGGCAGCACCTATATGTGGATGTTTCACCTGATGCTGCTGGACGAGCCAGGGATACATTGCCCCTGCTTATAAATTCTGAACAGCGGATAGCTCTTTTCAGGTTATGGGAAGAGTTCCTACAAGTGGGTTCCCAGACACATCTTTGAAAATCAGGAGTGCTTCTGTTGCCAGATATTTGTAAATTGTGTAATATTGCATCCCCCAATTATTCGGGATATACCAGTTGAAAATTTTCAGGGCCCATAGCTCAGCTGGTTAGAGCACCTGACTCATAATCAGGGGGTCGCTGGTTCGAGCCCAGCTGGGCCCACAGTGAAAATCAACCACTTACAATTTATTTTGTAGGTGGTTTTTTCTTTGTTGCCAGTTTGTTGCCAGTATTTGATTGCTTAGGTTGGTGGGAATTGCCACTATTCTCGAAACTCGCTTCAAAGTCAGGATAATCGGAATGGGGGAGGACAGCATGCTCCAGAATATAGATTTTCAATGGTAGAGCGACAAATGGTTTAATCTTTTATCTCCAGCTGGTTATTTGTCTCTGTAAACTTAATTGTATCGGATTCCTTTTGTACGACAATTAAGGTTCTGTCCAGAAGTCAGCAATTACCATTTCCCCCCCTTCGAACAGGTGACCAAATTTCGGGCCGAGCCCCTGATGAATTGGATGGTTCACGTATCGTTCGTGGGCTTCATCGCTGATAAAGGTCAGGATCAGGCAGTGTTTTTGATTGTTCTCACTGTCTTTGCCCCATTCAGCTGAGATCATTCCATCCACGAGTGCGGGCAATGATAGGAAGTCGGCTTTCACAGAATCAATTTGTACCGCTGTAACCTCTTCACTATAAGTGAAAATGAATACCTTCTTACGGATCTTGCCCTCCTTGTCAGCCAGTTCCTGTGCAGTTAAAGAATGACCCATAATCGTCATACAAATAGCAGCCAGCAGGAGGACTCGGAAAGTAAACTTTGATGATTTCATGTTATTTTGAATATTAAATACAGCTATTGTCATAATGCAAAATTATCACACAAATTCTGTATTATGAGATACAGATAAAGATAATAAAACAATTAAGAATCTGAAAATCTCATTTCTGCATTTCAGCTCCTGCCAGAATTGTGATAGCATGAAAAGAACAACACTCACTCAAGTTCCACTAAAATGAAATGGTAGTGTTCCATTTTGTGTGTCTGGCTAGGTTTTCCTCTTGTATTTTGGCGCCAGTTTTTTCGCCAGTATTCCTGCAAATCCATGTTAAACAATGTAAAGTTTTACATAAAATGAACAGTTATTTATATTGGCGTAAACACATAAACCCCTGTTAGTATTGAAGATAACTCAATTAACCGGACTTTTTCTGATCGTATAGTAAATCGAAAAAAGGAGACTCATAATCAGGGGGTCGCTGGTTCGAGCCCAGCTGGGCCCACAGAAGCCTTCCAGGTTCAACAATCTGGAGGGCTTTGTTGCATTTATAAACTGTATATCTACTTCCCCGCTTCAACTATAGCTTCTGTGGACCCACCTGGGCTCTCACGCCCGCGCGGCAGTCAAGCCCTCGCCTAAATTGGTCCACCGGACCAATTATTAACGGCGAGTCTAGGTTCGAGCCAGCTGGGCCCACGGAAACCCTCAAGGACAACACATCCTTGGGGGTTTTTCTTATTACAGACTTCTTCAAACTACAGGGAGTCTTCCATGAGTTTCCGTGAACCCACCTGGGCTCTCACGCCCCCGCCGC
>CAYWGP010000175.1:0-1660 GCA_964458155.1 uncultured Bacteroides sp. | reverse complement strand
TGGTCCGTTGAGCAACCCTGAAGATACCCTGGTTTTGTTATTGGCAGGCGGTGTGGGAAGCCGGCTGAATGTCCTGGTTAAAACGCGGGCAAAACCATCTGTCCCCTTTGCAGGACTCTACAGGATCATTGATTTCAGTTTGAGCAATGTCATGAATTCAGGGATGAAAAAGATTGGGGTGCTCACCCAGTATAAGCCACTGTCTCTTATGCGCCACATTGCAACAGGAGAAGCGTGGGATTTTACAGGCCGTTCGCGCGGCGTAAAGATCCTGCCGCCCAGCACCGGCTTCAGGGATTCCGACTGGTACAAAGGGACAGCTGATGCAATCCGCCAGAATTTGAGTTTTATAAAAGCAAATCCTTCTGAAGAAATACTTATCCTTTCAGGTGATCATATATATCAGATGGATCTGTTTGCGATGGTTGAATTTCACCGTCAGAAAAATGCAGACATCACAGTTGGCATGATGATTGTTCCTGAAAGTCAGATCCACCAATTCGGGGCGGGAATAACCAATGATGAAGGCCGGATTATTGAATGGGAGGAAAAGCCAAAGGTGTCCCGCACCAACCTGGCATCTATGGGGATCTATGTCTTTAATACTGAATACATTTTGAATCTTCTGACTGAAGATAAGGAGATGGTTGATTTCGGCATTAACCTGATTCCTAAGGCCATAGCAAAAGACAATGTGTTTGCCTACCCGTTTGAGGGATACTGGCGTGATGTTGGAACAATCCAGGCATACTGGGAAGCAAATATGGACCTGTTAAAAGATGATTCTGAAATTACACCTGAAACCTGGGGTATAAGGCCCAATCCTGAATCAGAGCAGTTGTTTGCAGACCGGATTCCAGCCAGGTTTGCAGCGGGCAGCAAGGTGAACGGCTCAATGATCTCCGCAGGGTGCGTCATTGAAGGAGAGGTAATAAATTCCGTGTTGTCCCCTGGAGTCAAAGTAGGGCCAGGATGCCGCATTACAGACTCCATCATTATGCATGACTGTGTCATAGAAGAGGGAGCAGCTGTTGACCTGGCAATTATGGATAAACGGGTTAAGGTCGGGAAGGGAGCTGTTGTCGGCACCGGGGTAAATAAAGGTGTGCCAAACAGCAAGTATCCTGATCATCTCTATACGGGAATATCTTTGGTTGGCAAGGAAGCTGAAATACCGCCGGAAACGATTATCGGCAGGAACTGCATAATCAATCCTTGGAGTAAGCAGGAAGATTTTTCAACAAAAGTATTACATGACGGGGAAACTATTTAGGGTAAATGAAGTGGAGAAGAATTAAAGGCTCATTCGTGTTTTAGTTGATAAGGACAAATCGATACTGAATACAGAGATTGAGTAAACATGGATCGTCATTCCCGCCTGCGCGGGAATGACACCAGTATCTTCTAAGTTTTTTTCTTTAATAACTTTTTCACAGATGAGAAAAAATTAACAAAGGGGTGATTAAATGAAAAAGACATCGATTCTGGTTTTTGTAGTGATCCTGGTGAGTTTTGTTGCAGCATATGCACAGGATAATAAACCGCTGACTTTTCAGGATTTTATCGAAGGCAAGGAAGCTTTTGAAGAGAACTGCCTGGAATGCCACTCCCTGGAATGGCCCTTGAAAAAGATTGCCAATCGTGAAGAATGGGATCTCAC
>CAYWGP010000174.1:0-14355 GCA_964458155.1 uncultured Bacteroides sp. | reverse complement strand
CAAAGAGGGCCTCAGAAAGAGATCCCATTGAATCTTTAAGGTATGAATAAAATGTTTCAAAAGCTTATCATATTTACTGGCCTGGTACTGCTGGTCCAGGTCACGGCACTTTCACAGTCTGAAGTAGAAGTAAAAACTCTTACACTATCCGAGGTGATCGAGGTGGCTCATGAACAGTCCCTGATGGCGCTGATGTCGAGGCACCAGTTTCGCAGCAGCTACTGGGAATTCAGGTCCTACCAGGCCAGCACAAGGCCCGGACTTACACTGGAGGGTACGCTGCCATCGCTGACCATGGCCACCGAAAGTGTGATCCAGCCCGACGGTACCGAAGAGTTTGTGGACCGGTCCTTTATGAATACTTCCCTGGACCTGCAGTTGAATCAGAACATTCCGCTTACCGGTGGAAGCGTGTTTGTAAGCTCGATGTTGCGGAGGAACGATAACTTTGGGGAGGAGCCTCCTACCAGTTTCCTTTCCTACCCCGTAGTCATAGGTGTTATGCAGCCTATCAATGGTTACAATGAATTTAAGTGGGACAGGAAGATTGAGCCCATGAAATATGAAGCTGCCAAACTGCAGTACCTCAATACCATGGAGCGGGTAAGTCAGCAATCCGTCAGATATTTCTTCGATCTGGCCCTGGCCCAGATTAACCTGGAGGTTGCCCTGAAAAACATGGCCAATTCCGATACTCTGTATCAGATAGCCACCGGACGATATCAGCTGGGAACTATTGCCGAGAACGATTTGCTGGATATGGAGCTGAGCCGACTTAATTCGGAAACATCTCTCAATGAAGCGACCATCGATCTGGAATTAAGGAAGTCGAGGCTTCGCTCCTTCCTTGGATTCAATGAAACGGTGAGCCTGGAGCTGATACTCCCCCGGGATGTCCCCGATATCCGGATAGATTATGAAAGAGCCCTGGAGGAAGCAACGACGAATAATCCCGAGATCATACAGATGGAGCAGCAGCTCCTGGAGGCAGAGCGTGCAGTGGCTGAGGCACGATCGCAAAAAGGGATCCGTGGCGATCTCTTTGCCCAGTTCGGACTGAGTGGGGTGGATGAAAACCTTTCCAGTGCCTATACAAACCTGGAACGGCAGCAGCGCGTGGAATTAGGAGTGCGTGTGCCTATTCTTGACTGGGGACAGGGCAAGGGCAGGTATAGAATGGCCCAGTCGGCCCAGGAAGTGGTTAAAATGGATGTCAGTCAGTCCATGATTGATTTCAATGAGAATATTTTCCTCCAGGTCATGCAGTTCAACCTTCAGGACGATCAGGTAAGGATCGCCACCAAGGCCGATACCATAGCTGATCTTCGCTACGAGGTAACCAAGCAGCGCTTCCTGATCGGGAAGATCGATGTATTGAATCTGAATTCTGCTCTGGATGATAAAGATATTGCTCGCCGGGGCTATGTGGAAGCTCTCCGGAATTACTGGAACTACTATTACGATCTGAGGGGTATCACTCTGTTCGACTGGCAGAAAGGGGTCAAGCTCTCCGAAGATTTTGATGAACTGCTGGATTAGCAGATCAGTTCCGGAACCCTTTGCTGTACTGGCATATGTTTTCCAGGATGCTTCTGTCTTCCTGTGATAACTCCATGCCTCTGCGTTCCATGACCCGGTTGGCGGTCTCCAGGACTTTATCCATCTTATATTCCACAAAACCATCGGCACCGCCCCAGCTGAAGGAGGGGATGAAGGTGGGCAGGAAACCGGATCCGAATATATTGGCGGCGACTCCCACCACGGTTCCCGTATTAAACATGGTATTGATCCCGCATTTGGAATGATCGCCCATAATCAGTCCACAGAACTGTCCCCCGGTATCCATAAAAGAACCGGAAGGGTAGTTCCAGATTTTCACATTGCCATAATTGTTTTTCAGATTGGAGTTATTGGTATCGGCCCCGAGATTGCACCATTCTCCGAGCACTGAATTTCCCAGAAACCCATCATGGGCCTTGTTGGAGTTGGCCAGCAGTACCGAATTGTTGATTTCACCTCCCACCTTGGAGTAGGGCCCCAGGGTGGTGGGACCATAAATCCTGGCTCCCATTTTTACCACGGAGCCTTCACAGAGGGCAAAGGGTCCCCGTATAACAGTTCCTTCCATGATTTCGCTGTCCTTGCCCAGGTAGATGGGACCCCGTGAAGCATTCAGGGTGAAATAAGCACCAGTGAACCCCGGCTCTACAAAGACATTCTCCGGCCGGTCAACCCGCACTGTAGCACCCAGTTTTAAGCTCTTTCTCCCCCTGGTGATCCTGTGGAAGTCTGCCCTGATCTCCTGTCCGTTCAGTCGAAAAATATGCCAGGGAAATTCAAGCAACGAAAGCTCCCCGGCATAGGGGATCCCGCTGCTGATCCAGCTAGCAGGCTCAAATGATTCACAATCGCCCTTCCTGGTCCGTACCGCCAGCAGAACACCATCCTTTACCAGCGACTGCTCCTCCTTTAGTTTAGCTATGCTTTCAACAATTCCGCTTTCAGGCAGGAGGGAACTGTTCACATAAAGCTTTTTATTTCCGGCCTCACAGGGGAACTTTTCCCTCAGATATTCTCTTGTGAGGGGAGTTGATTTGCTTTCCAGCTCATGTTCCCATTTCTCTGCAATGGACAGAATGCCTATCCGTAGTTCAGAGAGAGGTCTTGTAAAAGTGAGAGGCAGGAGATTGTCCCAGGAGTGATCATCAAAAAGGATCAGCGACATGTTTTTTATTTAAAGTTAAAAAAAAAGCCATCCCCGCAAAGGGATGGCTTTCAGTAAGGAATGAAAGTCCTTCTACTTATTCTTTTTATCCAGGTGGGTCTTGTAGCGGTTCATAAACTTATCCACACGTCCGGCTGTATCGACCAGCTTCATCTTACCAGTATAAAATGGGTGTGAGGTACTTGAAATTTCAAGTTTGATAAGTGGATATTCGATACCATCTTCCAGTTTCACAGTCTCTTTGGAGGCTGCTGTGGATTTGGTGACAAAGGTGAATCCATTGGACATGTCCCTGAATGCAACAAGTCTGTAGTTGTTTGGATGTATGTCTTTCTTCATGATCTTAATGTTTTCTGTTGCCGCGCTTTTTTCAAAAGGGCATGCAAAGATAGAAATGTTTGTTACAACTTCAAAATATTTTCAGGAAGTTTTGACTCATCCACAGCATCTTCCATAAATCTATAGTAGGGCTGTTTGCGGTCGAATAGATATCTGTAGGTGTGATGTGTTTTGCTATGAACGGCACCTGTATTCAGGTAGAGTGAGATCATTTTGGGATTGAAGTCACCCACCCACGAAAGTTCAAATTCTTTGTACTGGGGTTTTTGATCCATAATCTTCCTCAGCTGGTAAAAAATTCCGGATTCCACGCCGGAATTCTGAAACTTGGGGATCACTCCTGCAGCGGTCCCTCTGGCCCTGCTAATGGTCTTTTTTCTTTTATAATTCAGAAATCTCAATTTATTAATCAGGTGGAGTTTGCCATTCAGGTGCCTGAAAATCTCATTGGCATCGGGCAGGAACATGAAAAAAGAAATGGGTTCATCATTGAAGTAGGCAAACCAGATCATCTCCTCATCCAGGATCATCCTGATCTTTCTTAATTCGTCGTAAAGAGAGGCCTTATCCATGGGTGTATAATCCTTACGGAGCTGGCTCCAGGCCTGGTCGTAGATGTAAGCTGTGTCGTCCACAAACTGAGCTGTGTTTTTTAGCTCAAAATGTTTGAAGGTGTAGCCCTCACGATTGTTGATCCACTCAGCAATCTTCCAGAAGCGTTCCGGGAAAGGCTTTACAATATCCAGGTGAAAGCTCAACTGCCGGTAGTAAAGCTTAAATCCATAACTTTCAAAAAGTTCTTTGTAGTAAGGCGGATTATAGTTCATGCCAAGTCCCTGGAGGATAAATCCCTGAACCAGGCAACCCCAGTTAGTATCGTTTTCTCCGAAATTGATGGGACCGGTCATGGCCTCATAGCCATGCTTCTGAAGCCAGTCCCTGGCTGTGTCAAAAAGCAGGAAGGCCACCTGCTGGTCATTGATGGACTCAAAAAAACCACAGCCACCATTTCGGACATAATCTGCCTCGTCCTTATAGGTGTCATAGAAGGCGGCAATCCGGCCCACAGTTTCACCCCGGTCATTCAGGGCAATCCAACGGACCGCATCCCCATGTTTGAAATAGGGATTTATTTTTGGGTCGAAAGCGTTTTTGATTTCACTATCGAACTGGACCACATGATTTGGATCATTCCGGTACAACTTCCTGGGAAAATCCAGGAAGGCCTTTTCTTCTTTTCTGCTTTGAACAAGTGCAATGTTCATAAGATGATCCAAATTTCTAGAGCTTAAACCAATCACTTACTATATCATCCTCCGGAAGTTTCTCCAGTTGGCTCTGGTGAATGAATTCGTTCTTTCTTGCAATATATACATAGTCTTTCAGCCACTCTTCATGGTGCAGAGTGACTTTCCGGATGGCATGCAGTATTTGGTGTACTTCATCATCGGTCGTGGTTGGGTGTAAGGACCACCTGACCCAGCCGGGCTTTTCTGAAAGGTCGCCATGATTGATTTTCTCCGTTATCTCCTGACTCTGATCGTAGCTTACCTCCAGAAGGAAGTGCCCGTAGGTGCCTGCACAGGCACAACCACCCCTGGTCTGAATGCCAAAGCGGTCGTTGAGCAGCTTAACAAAGAGATTGAAATGGATGGCAGGATGGTAAAAGGAGATTACTCCCAGGCGCTCGTCCATATTGTTGGCCAGGATCTCTACTCCTTCAATATCACGCAGTCCGGGCAGTGCTATTTTCAGAAGTTCCTCTTCGCGTTTCATGATATTTTCCACACCCATCTGCGTCTTAAGCTCAATGGCCAGGGCGGCTTTGATGGATTGCAGGAAGCCAGGAGTTCCACCATCTTCCCGGACCTCTATATCATCCACGTACTTATACTTTCCCCAGGGATTGGTCCAGTCCACTGTGCCGCCCCCGGGATTGTCGGGGACCTCTGCGGTATACATTGCTTTGTCGAAAATCAATACCCCCGATGCTCCGGGTCCGCCCAGAAACTTGTGAGGAGAAAAGAAAATAGCATCCAGCTTTTCCATGGGATCATCAGGGTGCATATCGATCTCCATATAGGGAGCACTGGCTGCAAAATCGATAAATACCAGTCCTCCGTATTCATGCATAAGCTTGGCCAATTTGTAATAGGGTGTGTTCACGCCGGTTACATTGGAGCAGGCTGTGAATGAACCAATTTTAAACTTACGGTCCTTGTAGAGTTCCAGCTTTTTCTTCAGATCGTCCAGGTCGACCTGCAGATGCTTGTCGGGCTCTATCATCACCACATCGGCAATGGTTTCAAACCATGAGGTGTGGTTGGAGTGATGCTCCATATGGGTGAGAAACACCACGGGCCGGTCACTGTTCTTCACACATTCACTTTTTCCTCCCCCGCAACCCTTGAGGCTCAGAATGCGCATCAGTTTGTTAATCACGGCGGTCATACCATAACCGGCCGTAAGAATCACATCATTGGGGCCTGCATTCACATGCTTCTTAATCAGTTGGTGAGACCAGTGGTAGGCCTTGGTCATTAGGGTGCCTGTCGTGGTAGTCTCTGTATGTGTATTGGCCACATAGGGTCCGAACTGCGTCTGCAGTTTCTGTTCGATAGGCTCATAAAGCCTGCCACTGGCAATCCAGTCGGCATACAGTATCCTTTTGGTTCCGTATGGCGACTCAAAAGTAGCGTCGTTCCCGATGATCTTTTCCCTGAAGGGCTCAAAGTACTTTTCTAATTCACTCACCTTGTTTGTTTTTAATCTCTTCCTGCGAACCTGGACAGCAGTCTCAGGAACTCTATGTATAACCAGATCAATGTGACCATCAGTCCGAATGCTCCATACCATTCCATATATTTCGGGGCCCCCATCTGTGAGCCCTTTTCTATGAAATCGAAATCCATAATCAGATTCAGTGCAGCAATGACAATAATTGCCAGGTTAATCAGGATGCCCAGGGGTCCGGCCGAATGCATAAAACCCATCGGCATTCCAAACAGACTCATGATCCAGCTGATCATATAGGCAAAAAAGACAGCACCTGTAGCCATCATCACTCCCCGTGTGAACCTGGGTGTGGCCCTTATCCGGCCCGAACGGTAAAGAAACAACATGGTAAACAGGGTTCCTATGGTCAGCATTACCGCCTGCATGGCAATACCGGGATACTTGCTGTTAAGAATGGCGCTTATGGCACCCAGGAAAAGCCCTTCCAGGATGGCATAGATTGGTGCCGTTATGGCCGCTGATTTTGGTCTGAATATGGTAATCAGGGCCATGACGAATCCCCCTATCGCACCAACTACGGCCAGGGTACTGGCGCGTCCGGGATCTGCTGCCATGATCATATTCCATGTGTAGGCCGCAGCTGCAATAACCAGCAGCAACATCAGCCCTATTTTATTGATAGTTCCATTAATTGTCATGGCACCGCTTCCAGCAGACGCAGTACCTGCTTTCTCGAAAATCCTTCCTGTCATCGCAGGATTGGATGACCTCATTGCTCTCATAATTCTCTAATTTGCGTCAAATATATATGATTTTATCGTATGGAGGGAGTCAAATGGCATGCCATTGAATAGTCAGGAGTATTTACTGACAGAATTTCAGTATAATTCCTAATTTAGGACTATGAATCGGGCCTTTCGATCGATATGGAACAGCGAATTCTTCAGGAACGTGGCCACACTGATTTCAGGGACCTCCCTGGCACAGGCTTTTTCCGTGGTCATATACATTGTCCTGAGCCGCATCTATACCGAAGAGGATTTCGGGGTATTCGGACTTTATATGAATATCCTGAATATCGCGGTGATTTTTGCCACAGCCAAGTACGAACTGGCCATCCTTCTTCCAAAAAGTGACAGAGAATCTTTTAACCTGCTGGGATTATCGGGCCTGATCTCTGTGGCTGTCAGTCTCTTATTGCTGGTCCTGGTAGTTTCCTTTAATACATTGATCTGCAAGTGGCTGGGTAGTGAACAGATCTCAGTCTGGCTATATTTCATCCCCCTTTCAACCCTGCTGGTGGGGTGGTTCACCGCCTTTCGAAACTACTCCAACCGGGAAAAGCGATATAAGTTGATTGCAGGGGCCAATATCGTACAGAGTTTTTCCAATTCCCTGATGAAGCTTGGTCTTGGTTTCCTGATTGCAGGAGCAGCCGGATTGATATTCGGGGTAATTTTCGGTCAGTTAACAGGATTCCTGGTCTTTTTTGTGGTGCACTGGCGCTTTAACAGGTCCAGAATTTCCTGGATCAAATGGAGTGAGATGAAGAGGCTGGGGAAGCAATACAGCCTATTTCCCAGGTATAATATGTGGCAGGGTCTGATCAATAACCTCTCCGGCGCCTTCCCGGTCTTTATTTTGAGTTCCTATTTTTCCACAGGCATTGCGGGTTACTATACCTTTGGTTATATGGTTCTTTACAGGCCTGTAAACCTGGTGGCCAACGCCTTCTACCAGGTTATGTTTCAGCGTTTTGTTGAAAAAAAGCACCAGAATCGCTCCATGCGTTCAGAAGTCCTGCTCTTCCTGAAAAGGACCACCCAGGTATTACTGGTGCCCTTCATTATTTCGGGCCTGTTCTTCCCTGAGATCTTTGGATTCATTTTTGGAGATAAATGGATCGAAGCAGGGAGGTATGCACAGATCATCCTGCCATGGATTTTTATGGTAAGCCTTGTAATGCCGCTCAGCTTTATTCCTGATTTATATAAGAAGCAGCGGGTAGCCATGATCATTGATGGCATCAAACTGGTGGCCCGCCTGGGTGGCCTGGTGGCAGGAGTGATCATGGAAAATGTGTATATTGGACTTGCTCTGTACAGTGGGCTGAGCACCATAATTATAGGCTACAGTCTGATCTGGTATCTTCAGCTGGTGAAAACAGATCCGCCATCCGAAGATGAAGCACTTATACCCTTTGGGAATAATGAATAAATTAAGAAAAGCAAGTAAAGCACTCTGGTGGATTATTCGAAAGCCCGTGCTTTTGAACCGGGTTCTGACAGATGAAGATACCTGGCGATCCTATGTGGGAAAGAAGTATAATCTGCCGGGGGGGCTGCCCGTAGTAGACATGGATCAGCTTGTGGGTTCCGGACCCATTGCACTGGGGCCCATGACTTTTCTGGATGGAGGCTCTTTGCCTACAGATCTGATGCTGCTGGCCGGACTTGCCCGGGGGATCGAAAACTGCGCTTATTTTGAGATCGGGACCTGGAGGGGGGAAAGCGTGGCAGCGGTTGCCTCCCGGGCCCAAACTTGCTTTACCCTCTGTCTATCCGATGAGGACATGCTTCAAAGGGGCATGCATCCGCTTACCATTGCATCCCACCGTTTGTTCTCAAAGGACCTGGAAAACGTGACCCAGTTGAGGGGCGACTCCAGGAATTTTGACTTCGCACAGCTTAACAGGAAGTTCGATCTGATCTTTATAGATGGCGATCATCATTACGATCTTGTGAAAAGTGATACGGAGAACATTTTCAAACACCTGGTGCATGAAAAGAGCGTGGTGGTCTGGCACGATTACGGCTTTCACCCCGACCAGGTTCGCTACGAGGTAATGGCTGCGATTCTCGACGGAGTGGGACCTGAACGGAACAACATGGTCTACCATGTGGCACATAGCAAATGTGCCATCTATACTGGAGAAGGGATGCCCTCCTCACCGGCAGAGTTCCCGGTGGTCCCTGAAAGCTATTACCTCAGTGAGATATCCAGTCATAAAGTTCAGGAATCAGAAACCTGATGCCGGAAAGAATGAAAGACGAAAAACGCATCCTGATTGTCCCTTCGTGGTATCCGCCTGACGGAGGTTACTTTTTTAAGGAGCACAGCGAGGCCCTTCTGAAAATGGGCTGGAAAGTGGATGTGCTGGTCATCAGGTTGGTGGGGGTGAGAAAACTGATCCAGGCGGGTTGGTCTGCCCTGAAACGATACAGGGTGGAAGATGAGAATGGTTTGCGTGTTGTACGCTCCTCCTACCTTAAGATGCCGGGTAGTGAGAAGTACAATATAGCTGGCTGGTCGAGGCAGGCCAGCAGGATCTATCGAAAATATGAGAAGCAGTTCGGTAAACCCGGCCTGATTTTAGCTCACAGTGTTACCTGGGCCGGCTTTGCTGCATACCTGATTCATAAGGGATTTGGGATTCCCTATGTAATTGTGGAACATCGTAGTTTTTTTGTATGGAGCTCCCCGGAAGCCAGACAGATGGTAAAACCCTTTTATGTTCCCTTATTTGACCTGGCTTTCGCTCACTGCGCCCACCTTGTGCTGGTTTCAGATAGCCTGAGAAAAGGGATTGTGGTACTGGTTCCTTCAGCTGGCAGGCGGATCAAAGTAATCCCTAACATGATCCGGGAGGATCAGTTTTTCCCTCCATCGGACCTCAGGAAGACAGATCCCTTTGTATTTCTCTGGGCAGGCCGGCTGGAACATGTAAAAGGCGTGGACCTGCTGCTGGAAGCTGTGAAAAAGCTATCAGATTCAAGTGACCGGCAGTTCTCGGTTCGGCTGGCCGGGAAGGGCTCCCTCCGGAGTGAACTGGAACAGCAGGCTTTTGCACTTGGGATCGACCACAGGATCAGCTTCCTGGGCAGGCTGTCCAGGGAGGAGATGCTTGAAGAGTTCCAGGGGGCCAACTGTTTTGTACTACCCACACGCTATGAGGCATTCGGTGTGGTGCTCATCGAGGCTATGGCAACAGGTCTGCCTCTTATTGCGACCCGTTCAGGAGGCCCCGATTCCATTGTCACAAAGGAAAACGGATTGTTGATTGATCCTGAAAATGCAGCTGAACTGTCTGAAGCCATGCAGCATATGATGGATCATATTGGCGAATATCCTGCGGACCTGATAAGGAGCCGGACCCTGAAACAGTACGGCGATGCAAGCGTGATGGAGCAGTACAATCAGCTCTTTCTTCACCTTCCCGGAGAATAATTTCAATCAAGATATTAGGAGAATAAAAAATTTTGTAAATTTGCCATCCCAAACGGTGGATGTAGCTCAGTAGGTTAGAGTGCTGGATTGTGGTTCCAGAGGTCGCCGGTTCGAACCCGGTCTTCCACCCGATAAACAAAACCGCCTTGTGAAAGCAGGGCGGTTTTGTTTCTTGAAGTAACCCATTCTCCGGCTAACGAGGCTGCAAATGCAGCCGAGTAAGCCAATATTTCTGGCATTAAATGAAAAAATCTATTGAGAAAATATATAAAGCATTCAGCGTGCCTTCCCCAATAATTATTCCGAGAGCGCATTTCCAGAAAGGGATGTTGAGGGTGCTGCCCACATAGATTATCAGGTCAGTAGGAACAACTGGAAAAAAACTCCAACCAGCGATGATGGGAAGTTCCTTTTTGCGAAGGGCCTTTTTAATCTTTTCAATTTGCACAGGGTATTTCGATTCAAGCCAGAGGTCGATTCTAAGATACTGAGTGAAGTAGTAGACAACTATAGATGATGTTATTATTCCAGCAAGGTTTATTATGTAGGCTTCCATGGGAGGAAACAAAAGGACGCCAGCAATGGCAAAAGGAGTAGACGGAATAAAAGTTAAACCAATAAAAGTGAGGATAATAAGGTAGAGGCTGATTACAAGCAACTTGTGATCACCTACGTATTCCTTCAAAAAGCTTATATCAAAAAGATCCCGCTTAGCAAGATAGAGAATAAGAGTTACCACTACTACTGCGATCCAGATGAATAAGGTTTTCCGTCTTACCTTAATTTTATTTTCCTTCGAAAATTTAGGAATCCTGATCATATAGAGTTTTAACAATATTTATGAATAGACCCGGTAAATGTAATGTAATTCAGCTTTCCGGAAGTACTCCGGAGATTCGGGTGGCTTAGCCTTCAAGATAATCCCAGTCTTTTATAGCTTCAAATTTTTTGTATCCTTCTTTTACGGAAGGATGGGTCAGGACTGATTCAATTGATACTTCCGGCAGTTCCTTCTCTGCCAGTCCTCTCTTAACGAATATGAAATTGAAGCCAAGTTCATTTGCACCCACGAGCCTGTAACCCTTCTTGCTTGCCAGCCTGGTCATTGCCACAGGCGAAGCACCATGATATACCGGATGCTTACCCGGGAAAGAATATTCCGGGTCATAGGGAACTACAATGTTATTCAGTCCAAATTCATTATGCGTTTCAATGACCACCACCTGTGGTTCTGCCACAGTTAGCGCATCCCATACCCAGTAATCGTTACCGTCAATATCAATGGATAGCAGGCCGATTTCGCCCGGATATCCTGCTTTCTCAATTAATTCATTCACATTCTCCCGCGTTACTTTTGAGCAGATGAATTCTGGTTTGTAGTACCAGGGGTGGGGGTATCTGGCAAAAAACTTTTTCCCCCGCCTGATGCTGCGACTGTTCCCATCTATGAATAATCCACGCCACCCAAAATTAAAATACAGGTTTGCCGAATTGCTGTTCACACCATCATCTGAACCGATCTCAACAAAGGTTTTGTGCTTCATCCCCAGAATGGAGAAGATGAAGAGCAGTTTCCCATCTTCTTCGAACTGAGAAAAAACCCGAAAACCTGTATCGCTCAGCGAGGGCAGGTCTCCCTCTTTTGCCATCTGCTGGTAGTCGTGGAATAATTGTCGTTGGGAAATCTGTACCGTTGGTACAAACCTGTTCCTGATTTTTATTATAAGGAATTTATCTTTCAGGAAATTCTTAATCATTTGCTTATCAAGCTGGGTTAGAAATTATTGAATCAAGATAGCAAAAGTTATCATTAAGATCATTATGGAAGATTTATCCACTCATAAGTGACAAAAGGAGTAGCATCACATCTCAATAAATTTGTATCTTGCAACAGTATTGCTCTGATCATAGTCATGGAAAAATACACTGATCAACACATTATTGAAAGCATCCGAAAAAGGGAGGATGTGGCATTTAAATACCTCCAGGTAAAATTCCAGGATAGTATCCGTCTGATGGTAATAGAAAAGGGCGGGTCCCAGGAAGATGCCAAGGATGTATTTAGCGAGGGCCTGATTGCACTGATTCGTCTCGTGGACAGGGAAGATTTTGAATTGAACTGCAAATTGGGAACCCTGGTCTACGCTCTTTGTAAAAAAACCTGGGAGCAACACCTGGAGAAGCAGACCGCCGTTCGTAATTATCATGTCCGAAAACTTGAAAGCACTGCTGATTGGGATTTTACAGAAGAAACAGACCAACTGTTATACCAGGAGATTTTCTGGGAAAGTTTTAAAAAGCTGGAGAAAGTCTGCCAGGAAATCCTGGAAGGATATCTGAAAGAGATCTCACCAAAGGATATTGCAGTAAAGTTGGGATACAGTTATGGATACATCCGGAAGAGGAAAAGTATGTGTCATAGTTTTCTGATGAAGATGATCCAGAGCCATCCAACCTTTAGGAAAATTAAGCAGACCGAGCTAACTCTGGATATTAAATAGTTTGCGCTGAAGTGATGGAGCATATATTGGATGAAGAAAATAGGAGACTGGCAGATTATATTTACAATGATCTGAACCCGGAAGAACTCGTGGCGTTTGAAAGGGAAATGTCCAACGATCCGGAACTATCCGAAACGTATGTTTTGAATAAGCAAGTCATAGACTATTTACGAGCGAAAATTCAACTGGAGGAGTTGAGATCGGATCCTCACCTGGAAAATGCTGAGAAACTGGCAGACATGGCATTTGAAAATGTATCCGATGTCGAAACACAGCCCCAGGTGATCCCTGTTGACCGAAAGAGAAAAAAAATCAGAAGTCTGACTTTTGCAACAGCAATCGCAGCAAGTGTCGCCATCCTTATTACCCTGGGAATTCCATCCCGCATTGACCAGGATCTATTATATGATCGCTACTATGAACCCCTTGAGGCGTCAGATTATTCACAGCGTGGAGTATCCAATGTAGCTTACGGGAATATTGCCATGGGAATCAATAATTACCTTGATGGGGATTACGGACAATCCATTGAGCAGTTTAGCCAGCTTGATCCTGATCCGAATCTCCAATCAGAAGTGCAATTTTTCTCAGCACTTTCCTATCAGGGACTCGGACAGTACGAGAATGCACAAAAGATATTTGAATCTCTGCTCAATAAAGATAGCAGGTATCATCTGGAAACTCTGTGGTATCTGGCTCTCTGCTGTATGAAAGCTGGAGAATTTGATGAAGCAGATCTTTATCTTGGACAGCTGGAAAAATACGACGGGATGTATCAAAAGGACGCTCAGTCCCTCCGGAAGAAGATCCGTCGTCTGAAATAGCAAAAAATCAGGAAGGCAATCACGATGGATCCCCCGATAAGGGAATAATTCCTCTTACTGTGGACAGGAGAAGGATCTCCGGTGATCTGGAATGGGGCCCAATAATAGGGATGGGTATAAAAAGGCGGTTGCTGAGTCAGGTATTGCCTCTTCACTCTGGTTAGAGCGGTGCTTTTACCATGTCCCTTTTTTAATTCACTGTAGAATCCGACCATGATTTCCCTGCTTTTGGCATCTTCCACGGGCCAGAGAGAATGCACCACGGACGGCGCCCCGGCCTGCAAAAAACTTCGGGAAAGACTCATAATCCCCTCGCCCCTGTATAACTGTCCCCCCGCAGTTTCACAACTGCTCAGAACCACCATGGGAGTGGTAAGTTGCAGGGCATTTATCTCATAATCATGCATCTGGTTTGTCAGCATAGGATCGGGTGTCGAATCCAGGATGAAATAGGGTGAACTACCGGAGATTTCTGTTGCCAGCGAATGCATGGCCAGATGAAGGATGGAAGGCTCTTGAAGTAAATTGATAAGATCCTTCTTCTCCAGAGACTTCTGAATGCTGCGGCCATTAACCTGCTCCAGTATTTCCCGAACCTCTTGCACTGCTCCCTCCAGATTTCCAAAACCACCGGCCAGGGTGCTGGCATTTCCGGGTAACCAGGCCGTCACTCCGGGGAAACGCCAGGCTTGCGGGTACTGGTGATTGATAAGCTGGCTATTATACATATAGGTGATGTCATATTCATGCAAAAGATATGGAGCGCCGGCATAATTACTTTTGGAGTCCAGTTCAAGACGGGTGAGCAATGCATCAAACGGGATATAGGAAAGCATCTCGTCAGGCACTATGATAAGCTTGTCCCCTCTGAAGAGCGACTTCACAGGATAAACAGCTGCCTGGTAGATGCCATACAGGGCCACCTTCAGACTGTCGAAGCGCTCCTTGGTTTCATTGTAGGGGACAAAGCCATGAAGATTCTGCATGATGGTTTCCAGGTTCT
>CAYWGP010000173.1:0-2082 GCA_964458155.1 uncultured Bacteroides sp. | reverse complement strand
TCCTTATGCAAGATGGGGGATACTGTTACTTGTAGGTATCATCCTGTCGGTTAACTATTATTTCTACGATGCTTTCTCATCGCTGAAGTCACTCCTGACTCAGGAATTTGATTTTACCAATACCCAGTATGGTCTTTTTGTCTCTTTCTACGCAGTACCCAATACCTTCCTGTTAATGGCTGTGCTTGGAGGCATGATCCTGGATAAGATTGGCATCCGCCGTACCGGTTTCATGTTTGTGTTCTTCATGGCTTTTGGGGCGGTTCTGACAGCTTATGGTGCCAGTGACTTTTACAGGGCAGGTGGACCCGGTTACAATATGATGAGCTCCATTATTCCCAACTACAGTCCGGAGTTAAAAATGATGCTGGTGGGGAGATTTTTTTATGGATTAGGAGCCGAAACCAGCATTGTGGTAGTAAGCAAGATCCTGGTGAAATGGTTCAAGGGAAAGGATCTGGCCCTAGCTTTCGGGCTGAAGGTCGGATTTGGTCGTCTGGGGACGTTCCTCGCGCTCAGAGTATCACCCACGCTGGCACAGGAAGGCACACATCTGACAACAGCTATCTGGTTTGCCTCAATTCTGGTCTGCATCGGACTTCTGGCTTTCATCATCTACATGCTGTTTGATCTTAAATTCGACCGGGAACTGAAAGAGACAGTGCCGGCCGGGAAAGCAGATAAATTTGTAATCCGGGATATCATTGGGATCATAAAGAATCCTGCCTATATCTACATACTCCTGCTCTGTGTCACTTTCTATTCAGCAGTTTTTCCCTTTGTGGCCTTTGCTCCTGACTTTTTCTATAATAAATTCGGGATAAGCACCATAGAAAGTGGTAAGGTTACATCGCTGTTGCCATTGGGAACCATGGTATTCACACCCCTGTTCGGATTTCTGGTTGACCGTAAAGGGCGAAGTGCCACAGCCATGATTATCGGGGCAGCTACCCTGCTGTTTGTTCATCTTATTTTCGGGCTGACTCCTCTGAAACCTCACTTCTTCATGATTCTTTTAGGAGTTGCATTTTCACTGGTGCCTGCGGCCATGTGGCCCAGCATGGTTAAACTGGTAAAGGAAAAGGAGATTGGTACCGCATACGGACTCATGTATTCAGTCCAGAACCTCGGACTCTGGGGGGTACCGATTCTGGCAGGTATGGTTCTCGACAGGGCAAATCCCGGATCGCCGGAAGTGCTGGATTATACACCTACCATGTTATTGTTTGCAGGCTTTAGCCTCCTGGGGCTTATGTTTGCAATCATTCTAAAACGGGAAGATTCTAAGAGGAACTATGGAGTAGAATTACCTCTGAATCAGAAATAAAGAGTAAAACATAGAAGAGGAGTTAAGATGAGACCCTGAATATTGCGATATTTAGATATTCTCATATATTTATATGAATAAAACCTAAGTACTATGTGTTTAGCTGTTCCGGGAAAAGTCATTTCCATTGACCTGTCCGATCCGGACATGAAGATGGCCAGGGTTAAGTTCGGAGAAATTGTAAAAGATATTTGCATCCAGTGGGTCGACGATGTAAAAGTGGGCGAATATGTGATGGCACACATAGGGACAGCACTGAGCAAAGTTGATGAAGCGGATGCTATTTTTACCCTGAACGCTTTGAAAAAAATGGGAGAGATTGAGTGAAACATTTGGACGAATACAGGGATAAGGAGCTGGTCGACAAGCTAATCAGGCAGATCGGGAAACAGCTTACCCGTCCATGGACCCTCATGGAAATCTGCGGGGGGCAGACCCATTCCATCATGAAATACGGCCTCCTGGACCTTCTTCCCAAAGAAATTACCATGGTACACGGACCAGGTTGCCCTGTCTGTGTAACCCCTGTGGAACTCATCGATAAGGCCATTGCCCTTTCCATGAGGGACGAAACCATCCTGGCCTCCTTCGGAGATATGCTGAGAGTTCCGGGGTCCGGGAATGACCTGCTGGGTGCAAGAGCTGCAGGAGGTGAGGTTCGCATCGTATACTCCCCCCTGGATGCGCTAAGCCTGGCTGCCGGGAATCCGGGGAAACAGGTAGTTTTTTATGCGGTGGGATTTGAAACCACAGCA
>CAYWGP010000172.1:0-3153 GCA_964458155.1 uncultured Bacteroides sp. | reverse complement strand
CCACCATTACACCTTTTGTAACCAGACCATTCCCCATGCCCATTTCGCTGTTGGGAATGCCGCCTTTCTTTTCGCAGGAATTAAGCCCGATAGCTATAATTATTCCCACCATAATGTACATTAGTTTCTTCATGACAATTTTCTTTTTAGTTAGAATTTACGTTATGAACATAAAACTAGGTCATACGTACATAAATCACAGTAAACAAGAGGCCCTATTTGACTAATGCCCTTTGTAGAATGTCAAGACGATCCTTTTTTTGGTTTGTAGATCAGATTTAAATAAAGAATGTAGCTCCTTTGTTTGATTAATCCATTGTGAAGTCTGATTAACTGAACGGAACTATGGACAGGGCTGCTGCTTCTTAAGCCTGATTCCGGTTTTTAGACAAAAAATAATGTTAATAATCCCGATTTTTTGTTAACAAGTTAAGATTTTGCCCATCAGCTTCCTGCAGGTCTTGAAGATTTCCTGCTGGTCAGGAGCAGGCCTGCGAACATAATGGCCCCGTTAACTATGAGCAGCTCAAAACCAAACTGGTAGCCATTGAAGAGCTGTTCTGAGAAGTGGCTGAGCAAAAAGGAGAGCAGGGGCGACAGAATGGCCAGCACGGGAACTATACGGTCCCGCACCTGCAGGCGGGTAAAGAGTCCGAAGGCATAAAGACCAAGCAGGGGCCCGTAGGTATAGCCAGCCATACGAAAGATGGCAGAGATTACATTTTCATCATTGATCACTCTGAAAAGCATAATTGCCAGTCCAAGTACGACGGAGGCACCCAGGTGCACCTGGCGGCGGGCCCTGGTCAGTTTCTTATCTTCCCAATGCTGCGCTTCAAGGATATCAATAGTAAAGGAAGTGGTCAGGGCAGTAAGGGCCGAATCGGCACTGGAGTAAGCTGCGGCCACCAATCCCAGGATAAAGAATACTCCCACAATCTGGGGCAGGTATCCACCCGTAGCAATCAGGGGAAAGAAATTATCGGTGGCTTCCGGTATGGCGATCCCCCGAAACTGTGCAAACTGGATCAGGACCGCACCCAGAAAAAGAAAGACCAGGACTACCGGAACCAGCGAGAGACTCATAGTGTACATATTTTTTTTGGCCTCCCTGATATTTTTGCAGCTCAGGTTCTTCTGCATCATATCCTGATCCAGTCCCGTCATCACAATGACGATAAAGGCTCCGCTCAGAAAGTGCTTAAAGAAATGATTCTCCTTCTGCCAGCCATCAAAAACCCATATTTTTGCATCACCGCTTGCCACCACCCTGCTTAGCATTTCTCCCATTGAAAGATCCATGGAGCGGGTGATCAATATAATTGTAACCACAACAGCAGTTAACATGCTGAAGGTCTGCAAGGTATCTGTCCATATTATAGTCTTTATCCCCCCCCGGAAGGTGTATAGCCAGATCAGGCCGATGGTCACAATCACAGTCACGTAAAAGGGAATATTCCATGTGTCAAACACGGTAAACTGAAGCACATTTGCCACAAGAAACAGCCTGAAAGATGCCCCTATGATCTTGGAGAGCAGGAAGAACCAGGTTCCTGTCTTATATGAAAACCTGCCAAAGCGTTCCTCCAGATATGTATATATACTGGTTAGCTGAAGCTTGTAATAGAGGGGCATCAGCACGTTGGCGATTACGAAATAACCCAGCAGGTACCCAAATATCATCTGCATGTAGGAGAACTGGCTATCCACCACCCAGCCGGGGACAGAGATGAATGTAACCCCGGAAAGGGATGCGCCGATCATACCAAAGGCAACGACGTACCAGGGAGATTTCCGGTCACCCAGAAAAAAAGAGTTATTCCCGGCACCTCGTGATGAACGTAAGGAGATTACCAGCAGAAGCAGAAAGTAGGCAATGATAATGGATATGATCAGTGTTTCTGACATGGGCTATAATGGTTGCAGGTCTGAAGTGAATGGCAAATTTGAATAAAATCGCACGAAGATGAAAATTATAAGTGCTATTTTTGGTGCAATCATGCATAGCTATTCATCAAAACTACTGGAAGAAGCTGTAGAAGAGTTCGCGACACTTCCCGGGATTGGAAAAAAAACCGCCCTCAGGCTGGTCCTGCACCTGCTTAAACAGGAGGATAAGGATGTGGAACACTTTGGATCTACCATCCTGCGAATGAAAAAGGAAATTGTCAGCTGCAGGGAGTGTCACAATATATCTGACAATGAGCTCTGTCAAATCTGCTCAGATCCCTACCGTGACAAACAAACCATTTGCGTGGTGGAATCGATCCGCGATGTGATGTCCCTTGAGAATACACAACAGTATTCCGGAGTATATCATGTGCTTGGCGGAATTATATCGCCCATGGATGGTATTGGTCCGGCCGACCTGACCATCGATTCGCTGGAAGCAAAGGTGAAAACAGAGGCATGCAAGGAAGTGATTCTCGCTCTCAGTACAACCATGGAGGGCGATACTACCAATTTCTATATCTACCGAAGGCTCCACGAGTATCCAATCAGCATTACCACGCTGGCCCGCGGGGTGGCGATCGGCGACGACCTGGAATATGCCGATGAAGTCACCCTTGGTCGCTCGCTCCTGAACAGGACCTCCTTTGAGCTTACATTTAAAAACAGTAAACATGGAATTTAAGAAGAATACATATACCATAGACGGGATCCCTGTGACCGATCTGGTAAGCAGGCATGGTTCGCCCCTCTACATTTACGATTCTTCTGTAATGATACGGCAGTATGAGCGGATCACCTCTGCATTTTCAGGTGCCAGGGTAAAGATCAACTATGCCTGCAAAGCATTGACCAATATCAATGTACTGAAATTTTTCAGGGGACTCGGATCCGGACTGGATGCGGTTTCCATCCAGGAGGTTTTATTGGGACTCCAGGCAGGCTATGATCCGCAGGATATTCTTTATACACCCAATTGTGTATCACTTGATGAGATCAACCAGGTGGTGGACCTGGGTGTGCGGATAAATATTGACAGCATATCCATACTTGAGCAATTCGGCCACCAGCATGGCCGCAAAGTTCCGATCTGTATTCGGATCAATCCTCATATAATGGCTGGAGGGAACCAGAAGATATCCACCGGCCATATTGATTCAAAATTCGGTATATCTATCTACCAATTGCCACATGTTGAACGGG
>CAYWGP010000171.1:0-75739 GCA_964458155.1 uncultured Bacteroides sp. | reverse complement strand
AAAAATGATATCCATATTCATGTACCATCCGGTTCTATCCCTAAAGACGGTCCATCTGCCGGAATTACATTATTTACTTCTGTGGCATCCATGCTAATGGCTTCAGGCGTTGATCCTGAGACAGCCATGACAGGTGAAATTACATTACGTGGAACCGTAATGCCTGTGGGAGGGATTAAAGAGAAAGTATTAGCCGCCCATCGAGCCGGAATAAAAAAGATTATTCTTTCGAAAGAAAACAAGGTCGATCTGGAGGAAATACCTGAAGAAGTTCAAAATGAATTGGAATTTGTTCTGGTGGAATCCATAGAAGAAGTAGTTAAGGAGACACTAAATATTGAGTTGCCAAAACCCTCGTTCTATCATATGGAAAATAGCAATGATAATTTAGTGCGCCCCTTATAGTTAGAAGAAAATGAAAGCAATAGTAATAAATGAAATTGGATCTGATCAAATCCTGGTAAAAGTTAGGGCATGTGGTATTATTCCTGTGAATTACCCTATATCGTAGGTTCAGATATTTCAGGAATTGTCGAAAATGTCGGAACTGAAGTAAGCCGATATAAAGTTGGAGATGGAGTATTCGGTTCTTTGGAATGGCCAAAACAAGGCAGTTTTGCGCAGTACGTAGAAACGCAGGAAAAATTCTTAGCATTCAATATGCTTCCATTGTCCGATGCAAAAGATGCATTGGAGTATGAAAAACTCGGACACACAAAAGGAAAAAATATACCAACTGTGAAATAATCAGGGTAAAAAGAAGCCTGTTTGTTAAATCCGTGCTAATCTTCGTGGTTTTAGTTAACCTTTTGCCTGGAACGTTGTATTGATATACGGATTAATACAGAAAATACCATGACAAGTCAAATCATTACACAACACCTCAATGGGGTGATAGAAAACCACACACAAGACATGACCCATAAAGTGGTCGCGATAACCGGAACTACCAGCGGTACGGGCTTTGTTTGCGCGAGGGAAGTAGCAAAAAGGGGAGCCACCGTCATTCTCCTTAATCGCAACAGTGAAAGATCCAGGCAAGCCCATAGCCAGTTGCTTGAATCCGTTCCCGGTGGGAAATTCGATCCCATTGATTGTGATCTGCAGAGCTTTGCCAGCGTGCAAAGCGCCATGGAAGAGATTAAGTCAAGATACGAAAAGATCGATGTGCTTGTAAATAATGCAGGAGTGATGGCCCTCAAAGACCAGGCGACCACAGATGGTTACGATGTGCAGATGCAGACCAATGCAATTTCCCACTTCCTGATTACTAAAGAACTATTCCCTCTTCTGAAAAAAAGCTCGCAGGGCCGAATAGTGAATCATTCATCCATGGCAAGACTGGGCGGACCCCTCAAAATGGAATATTTTGAGAAAAAAGGAGGCCACCTGGGCGGTGATGGCACGGATGAGGAAAACCTCAGCTTTCAGGGACCCAGATGGGAAAGATACCATCAGACCAAGCTTGCCAATGCCTCTTTCACCTATGGGCTCAAAAACAAACTGGAAGAAAAGCAAATCCACAATGTTATTCCTCTTCTTGCTCATCCGGGACTTGCTCTGACCCAATTGCAGGTCACAACGGCAGTGGATGGGGGAATGGATGGCAAAAGTGATCTCATGACCCAGGCTCAGTCAGCTGAAGATGGTGCGACCGGAATCATACGCGCAAGCATGGACAAGGAGGCCAAATCAGGAGATTTTTTTGGTCCCGCCGCCGGATGGAAAGGCTTTCCTGATCTGTTGCCACCGGAAGACCTCCTGGTCGATGAATCCAATATCCAAATCAACTGGGAAGGATGTGAAAAGGCTGTTGGAGAATTCAAATTTTAAAGATCAGATCGTTCAGAAAAATCTGAGGCAAAATGGCATATGGGATCTGAAAAGCCTGGATTTTCATCCAATCAAAAATGCACCCTGCTGGCGACCATCCTGGCATCAAGCCTGGTATTTATTGACAGCACAGCACTGAATGTTGCCCTTCCGGCACTTCAGGAAGATCTGGGAATTACAGGGACGGAACTCTTATGGATCATCAATGCTTATGCCCTGTTTTTATCAGCCCTATTGTTGGTGGGTGGCTCTCTTGGTGATATTTATGGACGGAACAAAGTGTTTTTAACGGGTCTGGGTATTTTCTCCATTTCTTCGCTGATATGTGGAATTTCTCAGAGTCCTCTTCAATTAATTATTGCACGTGCCTTTCAGGGTATTGGCGGAGCACTGCTAACCCCGGGCAGTCTATCCATCCTGAGCTCACAATTTGGGAATGCCGGCCGGGGTCGTGCCATTGGATTATGGTCCACATTCAGTGCACTTACTGCTGTTTTTGGACCGGTACTTGGAGGATGGCTTGCCGGCCTTGGACTATGGAGGGTTATTTTCTTTATAAATATTCCATTGAGCGTGCTTGTGTTCATTATTATGCTTCTCAGGGTGCCTGAATCAAGAAACCCAGAAGCCCAAAAGCTGGATATATGGGGCGCCATACTTGTAACCTTAGGACTTGCAGGAATTACCTACGGTTTCATTGAATCGCCAAAACAGGGATTTGGAAACATAAACATCATATCGTCTCTCCTCATTGGAGGCTTATCTCTGATCGGATTCATAATTGTCCAATACCGTTCAAGCCACCCTATGATGCCCTTGAAATTATTCAACTCAATGACATTCAGTGGTGCCAATCTTTTGACCCTGTTTGTTTATGCTGCACTGGGTGGATCTATGTTTTTCCTGCCCCTCAACCTCGTTCAGAAACAGGAGTACAGTGAATTGCAGGCTGGAATTGCCATGTTGCCCATGATTATTCTCATAGCTGGGATATCCCCTTTTAGCGGAAGGCTTTCCGACAGGATTGGGCCACGAATACCACTGATAATTGGACCTTTGATTACCAGTTCAGGGTTTTTCCTTTTTTCTACCTACGGGATCACCGAAGGACCCGGCGAATACTGGAGTACTTTTTTTATCTCTTTTCTGCTTCTGGGAATGGGAATGGGTATTACAGTGGCTCCTTTGACAACAGCCGCCATGGGAGCAGTTTCTGAAGACTATTCAGGCATAGCCTCCGGCATCAACAATACCCTTGCAAGATCGGCTGGTGTTCTTGCAGTGGCCTTGCTTGGAGCCATGGCCCTGAGCATATTTACAAACTCCATTGAAGGGGAATTGGCGGCCATGGATATAGCCACTGAGATAAAGCATGAGATTAAGATCGAATCATCCAAATTTGCCGCAGCGGAGGTACCTGATGGGCTGTCACTCGAAAACACGAGTCTTATCAGGAAGCTGTTCAACGATTCGTTTGTTTCTGCTTTCAACAGAGTTGTATTTATAGCCTCCTTCCTGACCTTGATGGGTGGAATCATGTCAATAATATTCATCAGAAGAAATAAATAGTCTCTTTCCGACGCCCCGGGTACCCCGCCCTTCCTCCCGACAAGGCTTAGCCTGTTTACTCGGAAGCAGAGAAAGAACTCTACAATCAGCTAATCGATTCTGCTGCATAATATAGAGCGTGTTAAAAAAAAGTAAATTCTTCTTCAATTCAATTGAATTGACTAACTTATGATTGCCCCAAATTATTAAGCTGGAGTTTATTAGCTCTTAAGCACCTCCCCCGGGAGCGCAATCATATGAAACAGACAGATATCGGATCAAAAGCGCTGCTTGTACTGAGCATGTTATCCATCCTGATCTCATGCAGTCCTCCTAAAAATATCCATAGTTCAGATCTGCAGGAAGGTAAAGCAGAAGAACCTTCGAGGATTCTGTTCCTTGATTATCAGCTTACAAGAGATACTACCACCAATACTTATAACGCACAATTGATCAATATGATCATCAGAGACGGGAAAATTAAGGAGACTTCGAACAATAGCACCCAGGCCGAGAAAGATGATCTTGAACTTCTGGTCCTGGACGGGAATCAACAAATCATGACTCAACGCATTATTCCCAACCCCCTTGACAGATCTGTTGAATTTGTAAATGATGCCGGACAGCTGGAATCTAAAATGATTCATCTGGATAGTGCTCAATTCAATGTAAGGTTGCAGTTTGAGGCCGACGCAAATTCCATTCTGCTTAATAGATTCACAGGCAATGCTAACGAAGGAATACTCCTTCTTAAAACACAAATCCAATGAGAAAACTTTACAAATATCTTTTCTTTGTACTTCTGCTCTTTATTGTATCCCCAAGCGGGATATTCAGTCAGACCTTCCGGGTAGATACCCTTCTGTATCAGGGCGATACAGACTATCCCATTAATCTTGTCTTCCTGGGGGATGGGTTCCTGGAGAGTGAATTACAGGATTTCAGGGATATTGCAGAAGAATATACCAATCTTCTCTTCACCGTTGATCCCTTCATAAGATTCAAACCATTTTTCAATTCCTTTGCCATCAGTGTACCCTCCAATGTCTCAGGCGCTGCTACAGATCCTGACAATCTGATAGATAACTACTTTGGAAGTACATTTGGCTTTGCTGGTATAGAACGCTTGCTGGTTCCCACAAACAACACCGCCGTATCAAATGTGCTGGCAAACAATTTCCCGGAATATGACCAGGTATTTATGCTGGTCAACGCTTTAACTTATGGTGGTTCAGGAGGATGGGTGGCAACTGCATCATTGCATGAAGACTCCCCGGATATTGCTTTACATGAAATGGGGCATTCATTTGCAGATCTGTCAGACGAATACTGGGCCGGTGCCCAGTATGCCATGGAAACCACTAACATGACCCAGAATACCGACCTTGAAACCCTGACGTGGAGGAACTGGTATGGCGATAATGACATCGGATTATATGCACATGCTGAATCCCCCTCATGGTACCGGCCGCATCAAGATTGCATCATGAGATACCTGGGCGAACCTTTCTGTGCAGTCTGCAGGGAGGGAGTTATTGAAACGATCTATGCGATGACATCCCCGTTTAAAGGATATGAGCCAGGTATAAACACATTTGAAATGTCCACATCTTCTGTAGTGTTTAAGCTCGATCTTAACCATCCTGAGCCAACGTCTCTTGAAAGGCTCTGGTATCTCAATGAGGTGATGATAGGTGCAGGCGTCGATTCCATGACGGTGCTGTCTACTGAACTAAGCCAGGGCCTGAACAAGGTAAAAGTGTCTGTTACTGATACCTCCTACCAGATACGACCCTACGAAAATGAGAGCTACCACAAGTATGAGATAATTTGGGATGTGAGCTCCGGTCCACTTGGTACCGGGCAACAAATTGAAATTCTAAATAATTCTGCCTTCAGTATTTATCCAAATCCGGTAAAGGATCAACTGAATATTGAAATACGGGGAGAGCAGTCAGCACAGACCAATATTGACTTATATGATTCCAGGGGAAGAAAAATTCATAGCCAGTTGGATAGCTATTCTGGCACCCATATGCTTGATATGAGCAGTATGGAAGCAGGATTCTATATGATCAGAATCAGCCTTGAGGGTAAATATTTGTTTTCCAGAATAATAATTAAGCATTAATCCAATAAAACAAATTACCTTTACACTTGTTATTAGTAAGAGTTATGTTTCATTTTAATTAAAAGTTATGAGTAACGGTACAGTAAAATTCTTCAACAATGTTAAAGGTTTCGGTTTTATCAACCCTGAAGAAGGAGGTAAAGACGTTTTTGTACATCAAAGCGGATTAATCGACGAAATCACTGAAGGCGATAAAGTTAGCTACGATGTGGAAGAAGGTCCAAAAGGACTGAGCGCAACAAACGTCAAATTAGTATAACTACAGTTTGACCCTACTGCATTTTACAGCCTGTCAGTTTTGACAGGCTTTTTTTATTGCCAGATTTTACTGAAAGAAGCTTTTTCATGTTATTTTTATAGAATAATATTAACCTGCATAGCATCATGAAAATCAGCGAAAGCGCCGGACGGCTCAGAAAAATGATAGAAAAAGCCATTGAGGATGGAAAAATTACCCGTGCCGAAATGGATAGTATTTTACACATTGCAACTGACGATGGCCATATTGACCCACATGAACGAGCCCTGCTTATGCAGCTGCAGGAGATGATCGAAAATAAAACAGTAAAGTATATTTTGTAGTTATTTGTCCGGATCATTGACTAACCAGGAAAGAACATTTGGTCAATGACACAAGAGCGGATCCATCGGCACTTCCTTGAACTGATACACACACATCAGAATATCATTCACAAGATCTGCTTTGTTTACTGCAGGAACAAGGCAGATAAGGAAGACCTTCAGCAGGAGATTGATGAGGATGCTCTGAGCACAATCACCCTCAGGGATCAGCGAAACAAAAAAAGACGCATGACCCTGATATTTCTTCTGGCCCTGCTATGCGGCCTCCTGGTGCTTGCATTCTTTATTTTCAGATAAGAGCCATTCTAAGGCTGTTCACGTGCTGGCTTCAGTGTCCAGAGCTGCAAGCGTGTCATTTGGGCCAGTTGCGACATATCAAGGTCGGTCCGGTGAACGATCCAGTGCTTGTAACTCTCCACCTCTGAGATGATTGTCTCTTCATGCTCCTTTGGATAGCCATCGAAGGGGATCACCTCATAGTTATCCTGTTCTTTTTTTTCTGCAATATCCAGGTAAGCGGTGCTGAACAATTGCAGAAGGGATCCGGTGCCTATGTGGCAATCAGCAGCCATTATTGAAGAAGGTAAATATCCCCGGTTGCGAATACTGTCCCTTGCCAGTTCAGCAAGTTCAAACACCTGGTCAGGCGAAAGGGAGGAAATACCAGGTGCCTCAGGTGGCACAGACATGGGGCCCAGGGGACTCTCGCGCCGTAGTTTTCCAGGTATCTTGCCGCTCTGCTTATATTCCGCCAGTGATTGAGCAAGTGCTGTAAAAAACTCAGCAGGGGAATAAACATCATCATATACTACCTGCCTGGCCGATTTGATTTCACCGGCAATTCTTCTTAGATCCCTGCTGGAAATATAATCAGGCTCATATGAAAACCTTTCCATCAGTTCACTGATGGTAACTACCTCGATACTCTCCTGGTCTTTCAAAAACTGCATTAAGCGTTTAAAATTCTTTCGGGCCGTAAGCATAGTTTCTGCCGGGCGCAGCGCAGGTGGCCTGAGACTGTCCTTATCCGGATTGGCGCCCTCGTAAAAATTAAAATCCCAGAATTGTTCGGCCCTGACCTTGGTGGGGTGACAGGCAAAGAAAGAGATCATATCCACCCCTTCAATATCTGCCAGGAAGTTCTTCTTCAGGCTGTCAAAAACGGGATTAAACAGTTCGTCCTTGTAATATACATCATCAAAAGCTCCATAATCGCCATGAAAATTCAGGGTATTGCAGAACCAGACAGCATGTTTGCCGGGTAGTTGTACAGGTGAATAGACATAGCCCTTTCCCATCTGACCCAGTGCATATACCAACTGTGGGCCATAGGATCCTCCATGTCTGGCCAGGGTACTCACCGGAACCCCGAAAATCCGCTCAAGCTCATCAAATCCAGGTGATTCATTTTCGAGCATTAGCTGCACACCATGGTCCCAGTCGGCATACTCCAGGATCTCGGTAACTGTTGGATGGATAGATCCCAGGTTTGTATGGCTTCCAATATCATGTGCCGCCATGGCTTCTATCACATCACGGCGTCCCCGTTCTTCAAGAGAACGCGCCTTCTCCCCGATCACAAAAAAGGTTCCGGTCACACCCACTTCAGTCATGGTTTCAGCCAGCCACCGTGGAATCTCATCCACACTATCGGATACCGGAGATATATAGTCCTCCACATCAAAAACCACAGTGACATAAGTACGTTCAGGTGTATCGCAGCTTTGCATAATGAAAAAGATCAGTAAGGCAATTAATAAACAACTGTTTCTCATGGTACCTGATTTTAATTGACTGTTTTATGGAATTACTGTCCTGTCCGCTCACCCTGTGGTGTTAATCTAATGATCCGGTCAGGCTTATTCACTACCACATAAATGTTCCCTTCCGGATCCAGGCCGATATCCCTGACTCTTCCATAATTCTTGAAGATAATCTCCTGGTGAAGGACCCTGTCAGCTTCAATATCAAGCAACCTGACCTCTTCATACTTCAGGGCACCCACCAGTAATTTATTCTTCCACAGGGGAAATGCTTCACCCTGGTAGAATTCAATCCCGCAAACTGCAATAGATGGTTTCCAGTAAAGTGCCGGCTGGGCATATCCTTCCATTCGGGTGAACTCTGAAACAGGGACACCATCGTAGTTGCTGCCATAGGTAATAAGCGGCCATCCGTAATTAATCCCTGAGCCAATCAGATTCAATTCGTCCCCCCCCAGCGGCCCATGCTCCGCTGCCCAGACCTCATCGCTGAAAGGATGAACTGAAATGCCCTGTGGATTCCTGTTTCCCAATGTATATAAGGTAGGTAGACCATTGTTTATGAATGGATTATCATCAGGAATGCTCCCGTCGGGGTAGATCCTGTGAATCTTGCCATTTGGCTTTGTTGCATCCTGGGCCTGATCCTGTGCTCCCCGATCGCCAATACTAAAATACAGGTAACCTTTCCGGTCAAAAACAATCCGGTTTCCATAATGGTGCCTGGTTGTCCTGTATGATTCGGGCGGTGCTTCATAGACCAGCTGTTCATCAAGCCATTCCATATCCCGGACCCTGCCCCTTACGATGCGGGTCATAGACGGGGTTCTCTCTTCTCCCTGTGCCGGTTCAATCTGGTGACTGTACGAGAGATAGATCCATCCATTCTCCCTGTAAGCCGGATCAATATTCACATCCATCAACCCTCCCTGCCCCTCTGCCAGGACCTCTGGGATGCCATTCACCGGATCATGGATCAGCTCCCCCTTCACTAACATTCTCAGTTTCCCGGGCCTTTCAGTAAACAGTGCTGTATCCTTGTTTAGAAAAACAAGGGCCCAGGGAATATCAAGATTGTCCACCCAGATTTCACATCCAATGCTATAATCTATGCTTTCAAGAAGTGCAGGCGGATCCGGTTTCTCAACCCCGGCAAGCTCCTGTTCCCTGTACAGATAGTCAACCAGCGCTCTGATTTCCTCGTTATCCAGAGAGTTTTCATAAGAAGGCATACCAAGATGAGGGATGCCATATTTTATGTTCCTGCTTACATACCCGGTTCCATCTCCAAATTGCCATACGCCGTCCAGCAGACTCTGGGCATTACCCCCACGAAGATCTTTGCCATGACAATTGGAACAATACTGATCGTAGATCTCCCTGGCACGCGGATCAGAATCGTCATTGTCACTTCTATCAGTCTTAGGCAGGCTACAGGCTGCCATAAAAAAAGGAACGAGTAACAGTGGAATAGCTTTCATGATGCTTTTTAATCGTAAGTAAATGAATTTGAATCAGAAATGCTATTTTTAGAGCCATGCAATCGGAGCTAAATTTCAGAAAAGTAAAGGAAGAAGACAATGTCCCTCTGGCCTTGATGATCAGGCAGGTTTTTAAGGAACATAATGCTCCCGAGTCAGGAACAGTATTCTCGGATCCAACCACGGACGATCTCTTTGGCCTGTTCCGACATCCCGGATCTGTATTATGGGTGGCAGAAGCAGATGGTGAACCCATAGGATGTTGCGGAATCTATCCCACCGGGGGACTGGAAACCAACTCCGTTGAGCTGGTAAAATATTACCTGGCTGCTTCGGGGAGGGGAAGGGGAACCGGCCGAAAGCTGATGGAAATATGCATTCATTCGGCCCGGGAACTGGCTTACCAGAAACTATACCTGGAGAGCATGCCCCATTTTTCAAAAGCGGTAGGTATTTATGAAAAACTGGGATTCCGTCATTTACCAGGTCCTTTGGGAAACTCAGGACATACAACATGCAACATCTGGATGTTGATGGATCTGTAATCCAGTTTATGAGGGCCGGGCCCGGCGGCGAAACAATAAAGCAGCCAGGAGACCAAGCATGGCAACAGCCGACAGCAAGATGAATACATAGGAGTGCCCCCTGACTCCCGGAAAGGAATCCAGCAGGTGACCCATCACAGGGCCCATGAATATTTCAGGGGCAAAACCCGCAAATGATATGATGCCCACAGCAGTTCCGGTAAGTGCGATGGGGAATCCCGCTTCTTTAAGCACAGCAAAATAAAGTGCCCTGACACCATAAATCCCCACGGCAGTAAAGGCCAGATTCATTAGCAGCAAAATGCTAATTCCCTTAAAGATCTCTAAACCAATAAGCAGACCGCCAATTACAGTGAGACCAAAACTCGCCGTGATGACATCGGTTCTGCTGTACCGGTCGGCCATGAAGCCTGCCACAATGGCCACCAGTGCACGAAGCCAGAGCGCCGCGGTTCCAATTCCGGCAGCACCTGTCTCAGAAAAGCCCAGCACCTCCCGGGCATAGAGTGAAAAATCGTCCGTAATCTTATACCCCGAGTAGGCACAAATGATAATAAGTGCCAGCAACCAGGTGTTGCCCATTTTAAGAAGCTTAAGGACTCCATGGATCGTTTCAGAAAAAGCAGTATCCCTGCTTCCAGGCAGGCTCTTTGGTATAAAGAACCAGACCAGAATGCCGGTGAGAAAGGTAAACAGGGAAGTGGCCAGAATTACCGCCTGGAAATTCCCTTCACGCCTAAATAACAGAAAGGCTAGTGTAGCCAGCAGTGCTGCAGCTGCTCCCCGGCCTCCTTCCAGCCATCCAAATGCTCTTCCCTGAAAATCTCTTCCTCCCCATTCCCTGGTGGCCCTGATCATGGCCGCCCAGAACAGGCAGATGGTGGTAAACCCCCAGAATCCATATAGTACAAGCATAGCCTTGTCGGGAGGTATCATGGCCATTAGAACCCCACCTGCCGAAGTCAGCCCGAGAGCACTTGCCATCAGATTACGAGCCGGAAAGCGGTCGGCCAGGATTCCGCCAAAGAGATAGGAGATCATGGCCACCACTCCATAAACAGCGAACCACAATCCAAGTTCCGTATTGGAGATTTGAAAGACATCAAGAAGGGTTGGTCGAAATACACGTGCCAGTACAAAAGGGAGAAAAAAAATCGATTCTCCGGCAACAATAAGTGTCACCAGTGTAATGGCCCTGCCCCTTTCCCCGGTTTCGGTCATACTCAAAGATATGATTTATTACCCAGCCTGAATTGCTTTTGAATTAAGGCTCATACTATGCTTATGCCTTTTCTATTGCGTAAAACTTTAAATCTACTGCATAAGATTCTATCTTTGGATACCTTAAATAAACAAGCATATGAAAACAGGAAGGCTTAAAGCGCTCTTCACCCTTCTGGTGACATTTATCCTGGTCATCCCCGTATTGGGACAACTTAGTTCCAGGGAAATAGATCAACTTGTTGAAGATGCCATGGAGAAATTCACCGTGGCCGGGGTAGCCGTCGGAGTAGTAAAAGATGGTAAAATCATCCATGCCAGAGGTTATGGCCTTAAATCCGTGGAGACAGGTGAGAAGGTGGATGAGCATACCTCCTTTGCCATCGCATCCAACAGCAAGGCATTTACAGCAGCTGCGCTTGCCATCCTGGTGGAAGAAGGGCTCTTGTCCTGGAAGGACCGGGTCATTGACCATATTCCGGAGTTTAAGATGTATAATGATTATGTGACCCAGAATTTCAATATCCAGGATTTGCTGACACACCGAAGCGGATTGGGACTTGGAGCCGGTGACCTGCAGAAATGGCCATCCGGTTCAGATTTTACGATCGCTGATATGCTTGTGAATTTCCAGCACTTTGAACCCGTCTCAGCCTTCCGTACCAAATACGACTACGACAATATACTCTACCTGGTAGCAGGTGAGCTAATTAAACGTGTAAGTGGAATGCCCTGGGAAGTATTTGTTCGTTCCAGAATCATGGAGCCATTGCATATGGATAATTCTTACACACTTCCTCCAGGCATGGTCAAATCTGATAATCTCGCTTCCCCTCACCTGGCAGAGAATGGGAAGCTGAGAATTATTCCCTACTATGAACTGGATCCAAACAAAATTAACGGAGCAGCAGGGGGTGTCCTATCCAATGTGGACGACCTTTGCCGTTGGATGCTGGTCCACCTCAACGGGGGCAAATATGGAGAAAACCTTGAGAAGCAACTCTTCTCTGCAGCCAGTCAGCGCGAAATGTGGAGTATCCACACTACCATCCCGGTAAGGCCCGACAACAGGTACAAGCCGCATTTTTCAGGATACGGACTGGGATGGCGCCTGAGTGATATGAATGGAAAAATGAGCGTTTCCCACTCGGGCGACCTTTCGGGAATGCTTTCCAAGACCATCATGATCCCCGACCTGGAGCTGGGTGTGGTGGTACTGACCAATTCCTATTACGGTGGAGGAGGCTTGTTCCAGGCGGTATCACAGACCATTGTGGATAGCTATCTGGGATTGGACGACAATGAATGGACCGAACGCTACCTGGCCTCCTACCTGGCCAGATCAGGCAATGCCAGAGCCGAAGTGGATCGCGTGTGGCAGACGGTCGAATCCTCCAGTGATGAGCATATCAACCCGGATAACTATACCGGTATTTACGAGGATCCCTGGTTCGGAAAGATCAGGGTCTATCTGCAGGATAAGCAACTCTGGTTCTCTTCCCTGCGTTCTCCGGCACTTACGGGACCCATGTATTTCTATAAAGCCAATGCATTTGCCATCAAATGGAAGAATCGTGCACTGGATGCCGATGCTTTTGCCATTTTCAATCTCGATGAAGAAGGCATAGCACAGGGGATCCGGATGAAAGGGATTTCACCGGATATTGACTTCTCTTACGACTTTCAGGATCTCGAATTAAAAAGAGTGGATTAACCTTTGTCAGCTATTTCATGGAGCCTTTCGGAGTCCAGGACCTCGATCTGTTTCCCATGAAGGCTGACTATATGATCCCTTTCAAACTCTTTAAGCACACGAATCGCGCTGTCTTTCGACATACAGGTGTACTCTGCCATATCCATTCTGCTTATTTCTTCACCAATGACCTGATCTTCATAAAGTTCCTTGCTAAGGTAGATCAAGGCATCGGCCATTCTGCCATGCATCTGCTTCTGGGTGACAGCAACCATACGGTCCAGGGTGGAAAGATAATTCCTGGAGCAGTGAATCAGAAACTGTTCGGAGAATGTGCTATTGGAGGCCAGAACTTTCTTAAAGTTGCCCAGGTCAAGAAAGCATACCAGGGTCTCTCTGATGGCCACAATGGTGTACCTGTGCTTTCCTTCCAGTTGTGCTCCCGGACCTCCCACCAACCTGGGTGGTTTGATAAAATCCAGCACCAGGTTCTTGTTATAATCACCTTCCACAAAAATTTTTACAAGCCCTTCGATCAGGGAGACCAGATTCTCCGCCCGGGTTCCCTGTTTGATTATGGTTTCACCTTTATGAAAGCGAACGGAATAGCGATCTGCGTTCAACAATTTCAGCTCTTCAGAAGTCAGCGAAGCAAACAAGGGAGACCTGCTGTTACACTCATCGCATCCTATACAATTTTTATCAGTTTTCATGCTCCTTTCTTCTCCTTTTCATGATCGATACAATATAAAGAAAATTATTGACTGATATATGTCAGTCAATTAGATGATCTATCCCCATAAAAAACTTATTCTATCTTCATTGATATTTTTTCTTACAATCTGCCAGAACACTTATCTTTCGCACTCAACAACAGCAAAAATTCAGCTGAAAACATAAAATGTATTGATATGAGAAGAATGATGTTGATACTGACAGGATCTGTGCTGATGATTCTGTCATCCTGTACGCAATATGAGATCCCGGAACCGCCCTGTCCGGACGATCTGCCAACCGGCGTAAGTTATGCCAACGATGTTCAGCCCATATTTGATCAGAATTGCGTAAGCTGTCACAGCGGAGGTCAGAATCCCGACCTGAGTCCTGACTGGTCATACGATGAATTGATAGATGGTGATTATGTGGACGTTGATTTTCCCTGCTCCAGCTATCTGTATGAAATTCTAACCGGCTCCCATGCCGACCGGGTAACTGAAGATGACTTATTAACAATCCTTGGCTGGATCGACGAAGGAGCCGAGGACAACTGATATTAAAATAACCAATAGCTATGAGACGATATACAAAACTAAGCGCCACTACCTGTATTATTGCATTCTTAAGCTCAGGGCTTTTATTTGCCCAGGATGAGCCCACTCCGGTAATGCCGGCTTTTGAGACACTGACTCTGGTAGATGCCCAGACCACTGCAAGCCCTTACAAGGGACAATTCATGCTGGAAATCCAGCACCGTTTCTCCCAGATCGAAGAGATTAACGACCTGTACGGGATCTATGGAAGTGCCAATACCCGGATTGGAATCAGCTACGGAATTACCGACAAGCTTATGGTGGGTTTTGGTACCACCCGGAAAGACATGCTTCAGGACCTGGAGTGGAAATATGCCATTCTGACCCAGAACAGTAGCTTGCCTATTTCCCTGTCCTACCATGGTAATGCAGTCCTGGATGCACGTGACCAGAAATACTTCGGACCTGAAGAGGATTACAAGTTTGCCTACCGCATGTCCTATCTCAATGAGCTGATTATATCCAGCAGGGTCGGAGAAAAGATCAGTTTACAGGTATTACCTACTTTTGTATGGTTCAACGCGGTGCCGGAAGGATATAACAATATAAATGCTTCCATCAATGCAGGAGCGCGTTTTCAGGTACTGGGCTTTTCTTCCATCATACTTGAATATGAGCAGCCTCTGATTGATGCTGATACAGATGTATATCCAAACCTGGCCTTTGGTGTGGAGATCGGAACCAGCACCCACTCATTCAGGGTTTTCGCATCCACCTACGACTACATTGTGAGGAATCAGAGTATTGCATTTAACAGCAATGATCCCTGGGATGGTGATTTCCGCTTTGGTTTTAACATCACAATCAGGTTCTAAGATTAATGAAACACCCAAACAGGTTTGCTGATAAATCTCCTGCTGACCCTTGCAAGCACCCTCTCTGCCCAGCAGGATGAAACTCTTAAGCTCAAGAAAATCACAACGTGTGGCTTAACCGGCTCAGTCTGCTTGTATTTGGAGGAACCCTGCTGGTAATCGCCTTCCATTCCTTTTTGCGTATTCGAAAACAAAAAAAAGCTGACATGGGAAAAAATAGAATATACCTGTACTTTGGATGACAAATCTGGAACTCTATTTATGAGTATGATCAACGGCTACCACGAAGAACACGAATAGGGAGTTGATCTATATTCAGATTAGATATAAATTGCGCCCAATATCCTTGATATTAGGTGTTTAATATTTAATAATCACTATTTTACCCGTCTAACTGAACACCCTGAAAAATGACCAATAATTACTTGTTTTCACTCTCCAGAACCAGGGCATTCTGGTTCATTCTGTTCATAGTAGCAGGCTCGTTTTCAGGCCTGGTAACTGCACAGGCCGATGAGGATTGTATGATGTGCCATGAGGACCGCTCACTGACCGGTTTACTCCATGGCAGGACCGTGTCCATGTTTGTGGATACCTCCATCTTTGCACACTCGGTTCACCACAGCAACACCTGTATCTCCTGTCATTCCGATGCTGCCGATGAAGGTTTTCCCCATGCCGATGATCTGAAACCGGTCAATTGCGGAAGCTGCCATACTGTTGAGATGGAAAATAATGTAAGAGGTGTCCATGGACAGGCTCTCTTAAGTAATGATTCCAATGCTCCCAGCTGCAAGGAGTGCCACGGTCACCACGATATCCTGCATAACAGCAATACAGCATCCCGCACCTATAAGATGAATATTCCCTACCTCTGTGGAAGATGCCACAAAGAGGGCGAGGTTGTGGCCAGGGTATATGATGTATCTGAACACAATATCGTGGAGAACTATACCCAGGGTATTCATGGCCAGGGCTTATTTGAAGCCGGACTGGTAGTAACTGCCACCTGCAACGACTGTCACGGCAACCACCTGGTGCTTCCTCATACCAGTCCCAATTCCTCCATTTCCACAAACAGGATTGCCGGTACCTGCATGAAATGTCACACAAGAATTGAGGAAGCCCATAAAAAGGTAATCAAGGGCGAGCTGTGGGAGAAGAATCCAAGTATCATTCCAGCCTGTTCTTCCTGTCACCCGCCCCATATTGTGGACGTACCCAAGATTCAGGCCAGGATATCTGACCAGGCATGTATGAAGTGCCACCAGGATGAAAATTTGCATAAGATAGTCGGGGGGGATACTGTTTCCTTATTCCGGGATAATCGTGAGCTCCCCAATTCAGTACACAAGAATATCCAGTGTACCGATTGTCATACTCAGGTTACCGATCATCTGCAACGCCCCTGCTCCACCAACCAGCCGGTGGACTGCTCATCCTGCCATGCCGAGATCTCTGGTATGTACTTTGAAAGCGGGCATGGCCAGGCGTATTATAATAATCAGGCAAACGCCCCTTACTGCACCGATTGTCACGGGACACATGCAACTAAATCCAAATACGACGACACCTCCCCTGTTTACAGAATGGCAATCCCCCAATTGTGCGGAGAATGTCACCGAGAGGACGGCTTAGCAGCCGAGGTGGAGGGTATCCTTGAGACCAATGCTTTGGCTGATTATTCCTCCAGTGTCCATGGCATGGGGCTCACAGGCAAAGGATTAACGGTAAGTGCTGTATGTACCGACTGCCACACCTCCCACATGGAGCTGAAAATGGAGGATGAACGCTCTTCGGTACATCCTGCAAATGTTCAGACGACCTGCGGGGTCTGTCATCAAGGAATCTATGAGACCTACCTGGAAAGCGACCATGCCTACAGAACCGACCCCCAGGGTACTGAGTATCCCACCTGCGTTAAATGTCACAGTGCACATGAGATTTCTACTGTTGGACAGGATAAATTTATGAATGAAGTTACTCACCAGTGTGGATCCTGTCATGAGGAAACGGCAAAAACGTACATGCAAACTTATCATGGCAAAGCCTATCAGCTGGGCTACTATGAAAGCGCCAGGTGTTCCGATTGTCATGGTGCGCACAATATCCTGAAGGCCAATAACCCGGCATCCATGGTCTCTGAAGAAAACCTGGTGACAACCTGTGGAAGCTGCCATGAGGGAGCAAACAAACGTTTTACTGGTTATTTGAGCCATGCCACTCATAAAGATGATCCAAAATTGCATTATGCATATATCTTTATGACCGCACTTTTGCTGGGTGTATTTACTTTCTTCGGAATTCACCTCCTGATGTGGTTGCCCAGATCTGTAAAAGAAAGACGGAAAAAGAGGAAAGAAGGACCCAAAGAAACCGGGAATCTCTACTATAAACGCTTCAGCAAGAACCAACGGATCACGCATATTTTCGTAATTATTAGTTTCATCCTTCTGGCCGTGACCGGAATGATGCTGAAGTTTGCCCATATGGATTGGGCAAAGTTTCTGTCCAGGTTCTTTGGAGGTGTCCAAACTGCCGGCGTGCTACATCGCATTGGTGCTGTAATCACCTTTGGCTATTTCGCCTTCCACATTTTTAACCTGATTCGGGAGAAAAGGAGGAAAAGGCTTTCCATGACCAAATTTATTTTTGGCAAAGACACTCTCTGGTTCAACAAGCAGGATATAAGGGATTTCGTTGCCACTATAAAATGGTTCCTTGGAAAAGGTCCCAGGCCTTATTATGGCAGATGGACCTACTGGGAGAAGTTTGACTACATTGCTGTCTTCTGGGGGGTTGCAGTAATCGGATTCAGCGGCCTTGTACTGTGGTTCCCGGTATTCTTCACCCGTTTCTTCCCGGGATGGCTCATCAATATAAGCCAGATCATTCACAGTGATGAAGCGCTGCTGGCGGTTGGATTTATTTTCACCATCCACTTCTTCAATACACATTTCAGGCCGGAAGCTTTCCCCATGGATACCGTAATATTTACGGGATATATGCCCCTTGAACACTTCAAACATGAACGTCCCCGGGAATACGAGGAATTAAAAGAGGCCGGAAAGCTGGATCAACGAGTCCATGCGAAAGAATTCTCCAAAGATTACATGCGCATGATTAGAATCCTGGGATTTACGGCACTGATCATTGGGATCCTCCTGATCATAGCTATTGTTTACACTCTCATTGCAGGAGGAGTACATTAAGAAGGTATAATTGCACAAAAGTAAGAGGCCGTATCCTAAGATACGGCCTCTTCTGTGTTAGGCTTCCCGCTCGTCGCTGAAATTAACGCTGTTGAGCTCGCAAGCCGGGCTCTTTTTCAAATAATTATAGGCTTCCTCCCCGGACTACTTTACAATTGTTGCTTCCTCCATAATGATCTCGTAACTGTATCCATAACCAAAGTCTCTGTTCGCAGCAAGAATACCTTCAATGGTCAGCACCTGGCCCACCTGAAAGGCTTCAGTAGAAGTTATCGTAAGATCATATTTGCCTTCTGCTTCGGTCCCGTCCTGGAGATGAACCCAGTTCCGTTCCATGATACCGGGATTGTATTTCGCCACTTCACCCCTGACACGGATTGTTTTTCCTTCATAGGCCCCGGGGTTTGCGTACAATTCCCCAATGGTGACTATTCCCTCCTCAGCTTCAATATTAATTTCGAGCTTGTCGCTTTTTACAGTTGAACCCTGTGAGACGCCAGGTGTAACAGGCATAGAAGGCATATCCTCCATGGCAGCCGGAGCACTTCCTCCAACACCATCCAGGAAAATCACCTTTTCAAAGGTCTTGTCCAGCTCCTTGCTGTAGAAATTTTCCATAAGCATACCACCTGTGTAGGTTATCTTTTCGCCGATCCCAATTTCAGTAGAGCTGACGGCAATCCAGTAGGCGGGGCCTTTCCCCTTTACCAGAAGATAAGTATAGTTTTCTACCTGCTCCACGTCCTGCACTTTTACACTTACAGTCCCATCAGCATTTGGGCTGCTGCAAGCTGTGGCAATCGCTACTATGGCGATAATCAAAATTTTTATTATTCCTTTCATAATCCTTTTATATGTAAAAGTCCCCTGGTGACCTTACCAGAGGACTTTCAAAATTAATAAAATTAGATAAATATTGTACTCCTTGTTATTTTGCAGGATTGGGATGAGCAATCTTAGCTAACATCTCAGTGTAATTAAAGCCCTTAAAGGTAGGACTCTTTTCATTGTGACAGGCTGTACATGTCTCCTCCGTAGGAATTATCATTCCTTTTGTTAGGGCCAGATCACGGTTCTTCATAACCGAAGCTCCCTTGTACATGCTTCCTGGTCCGTGGCAGGTTTCGCAGGAAACACCCTCATCCATTTTTGCACTGGCAATTAGTTTGGCATCAACACCGGCAACAGTAGCGTGACAGCTGATACAGGCTGCATCCGTTGTGGGATCAGCAATTCCCTTTTCAGTGGCAATTTTCTTTGCTTCATCACCGGCCAGGGTTTTCATGGCTCCTGCATGGGGACCTTTTAACCAAATATTGTACTGTTCACCTGTAGCGGGCTTCACATGACACATTTTACATTTTGCTGCTCCAATGTACTTGAAATTCTGGGCCATCAGTGCACTCCCTGCAAAGAAGACCATCAAGGCTAAAGTGAATATTCGTTTTGTCAACATAGCTAATTGTTTTTTGATAATTTCAGACTTGTTCGCTAAAATAATCTATTTCTTATCAATTATAATTCAATATCCGGGCCAAAATTGCCCGGAATGCCTAATCTATAACCATTATAAATTCTTTGTTTTTCCGATCCTGAAGCGGTGCAAGGCTAAAATTATTGGGAACCCGGATATATAAAGAACAAATAAGGGTGCCCAAACAGGAGCACCCTTATAGTTGTAGCTTACTATGTTAAAACTAGCATCAAAGTACTTTTGCTTATTTCATTCCAACATAATCATATTGCATTGGTGCTTCAGGAGTCCACTTGGATTTGGTCATCTCAGACCAGATCATACTGTTGGCCCCAAACTTCAGTGACTTGGCATCGTATCCCATAAGCCTCAGATAAGCTGCAATTCTTGCACTGTTCTGCCCGGTATAGCAATACACAGCGATAGTTTTGTCGGTAGGCAGAGTCTTTAAGTAAGTGCCCAACTGAAGGTCCTCGTTGGGAGTATACTGCATGGAGCCATCGATGTGACCCGGATCAATGTACTCAGCATTAGGCCAGTAATTAATGATGTAATAATTGTCCAGGCTGGCATATACATCACCCTGAGAAACTGCGGCTGGGCCAAAACCTTCGGCCAGTACTGCATCATAACGGGCTTCAAAGATATCTACTCCTTCTTCATAACCGGTAGTCAGGACAGGAAGATCTCCTTCAGCAGCTTTATCAGTCGAAGCTTCTACAAAAAGGGTGGCCTTGTCGCTGTTGGTATTTGCGGTCCATTTGTCAAAGTCAGAGTGCCATCCGCTCATTCCCCATTTCATGGAATAAACGTTTTTGTAACCTGCCAGCTGCAGGAGGCTGGTCAGCCAGGAAGCAGACTGACCGGTATAACATACAATGTGAATTTCATTGAAAGCGCTTAGATCGGTGGCATCAATATGAGCCCTCACATCAGCAGCAGCAAGATTTACTGCTCCTTCGATGTGACCGGTAGTGTAATCAGCAGCAGCTCGAATGTCAATGACATATACATTGTCCGCAACCACTCCTGCATGAGTAGCCTCGGCACTCTTGATAGCAAGACCTGAGTTGCCATAGTTGGCAGCCGGCGATCCCGGATTTTCCATGTATTCAATGAGTACTTCAGCTTCATTTACCTCTTCGGGATCCTCATCATTGTCGCAGGAAACCAGGAAAAATGGAACAACCAGGATGGCTAACATCCAAAATTTCATCTTCGATATAATCTTCATTTTAATAGTGATTTGGTTAAACATTATTTTCTATTGTTGGAATTGTTTGCTATTTTTCTTCGAACCAGGAGGCTGGCAATTGCCCGTCCACAGCATAAGCCTGAGTGGCCTCCAGTTCCCATGTAAGCAGACTGTCTTTCCAGAGATAATACTCTGAATTAATCAGTGTTCCACCTTCATTGCGTATGTGGCAATTGGAATAACAGGCTCCACTACCCACATCTGTGCGTGTGGTTCTCTCCAGTATATTATGAGGAGTGGTATAATTATAGGTTGGAAACTCCTCAAAGTTATCATATGTAAGATCCTCTCCAAAGCCCACCCAGTTATCGGGGTAAGCAAGGGTGCGGCGAACCAGGGCTAACTTATGTTCCTTAATATCAGGAATTGTGTTCATGGCGATCTTAAAGTCCATATATGGCCCATATTCAGCATGGCCATCTGCAATGTGGCACTCGCCACAGTTGTTATAATCCTGAGAGTGGCAGATCTGACACTGAAAATCGTCATAGTGCATCGAGTGAAAATTGTTCTCCCTTTCCAGTCCCTCATGACAATCTTCACACTCGGGCAGCTCGGTATAGGCATAACGCTGCTCTACCGGCTGTCCGTCACCGTGAAGCTCAACACCATCATGGCATGTCAGGCAGGTAAAATCTAACTCATCTCTGTGAAAGTCAGGTTCAGTTTCCGGATTCACACCAAGGAATGCGTGCGCACCCCTGGATACATGGCAGGCCGAACATATATTGTACCAATCCGGGGTCTTATTGAAATTATGTCCATTGGATAAGCCTCCCCCGGCAATGTCGGGGCGTACAACGTGGCAATTTCCACAGGTACCATGGCATACCGAACATTTCTGGTTATAGCCATCTATCTGGTGTGCGGGCAGCTGATCAAATTCTTCCGGTCCTGCCAATCCCGATCGCATGGTTACCTTTCGCTTCTGTCCGGTTCCATTGTGAATACTGGTGACAAAACCATCGCTTACACTCTCATGACAGGTAACACATTTCTCCTGGTGATCAAGGGAGGGTGAGGAAATCCAATCACCCGAATGGGCCTCATTCTTATCACCCGTCTTCCCATTTCCATTATGGCATCCTGTACATCCAACACTGTAATGACCGGAAGCTTTAAAAGAGTCATATCCCGTCCCACCAAGATAAACCCGGTCGTATGGCTCGTAATGAGGAGCCTCTCCACCACAACCTCCAACCGGCGCAGCAGTATCAGGTGAATGCACAGCAACCAGACGGTCATAATCCGTGTGGCATCCCTCGCAGGAGTTGGCAGAGATCTCTCCATTATTCCCGCTTCCCGGAACCTGGTAATTCGTGCACCCGATCCCGGCAATTAAAAACACCATCAACAATAGGGCCAGCCCTGAAAAAAACTTTGTGTTTCTCATATTTTTTCTAATCTAATAATCCATTATAAATGAAGTAGTTAACACACAAAATAATCAATAGACAATCATGGTATTAACCGCTGTAAAGATTGGGTATTTAGGGCATTTGTGAAAGGAAAAACAATTGAAATAGCCACTGTATTTAAACTGATTTAGGTGCAGTCTGAAGCTGATTCAAATCAGTAAATTTCATGATTTTATCATATCCGGGTCCGAAAGATCCCCAGATTACAGAAATCAATCAGTCAGCAAATTTGAAGCCTGAAACTGACTTTAGTTCATCCAGTAGTCGGGCAGCTTACCATCAACAATGATAGCACTATCTGCATCCATCTCCCAGTCCAGCAGGTCAGACTGGAACAGATACAGTTCTTTGTTCACGTATGTCTCCCCTTCCTTGCGGATGTGGCAATTAGAATTACAACTTTCTGTTCCTACATCAGTCCGGTCGGTCAACCTTAAAATGTTATGGGGGGATGCATAGTTATATGTTGGATGCACATCAAAGTCTGCATACTCAGCCACACCATACTCTACCCAGTTATCCGGGGCAGTCGTTGTTCTTCTGACCAAAGTAAATGAATAATCCATCAGATCGGGTAGCGGATTGACTGCGATCTTGAAACCCAGATATGCAGGGATTCTGGCGTCATCACCTCCGATATGGCAGCTGCCACAGTTATTGAAGTCCTGGGAATGGCACACCTGGCAATTGAAATCGCCAATATGTACCGTATGAAAGTTATTTGCAGTTTCTATTCCGGTGTGGCAACTCTCACACTCGGGGAGCTCAGCGTAAGCATAGCGCTGGTCCACTGGCTGACCATCCCCATGCAATTCAGGGCCGTCATGACAACTAAGACAATCAAAGTCATTCAGAGTCAGGTGAATATCAGGCTCAGTAGCCGGATCGATACCCTGGAAATCATGACCTATAGTTTCGGCATGACAGCTCAGACAGACATTGGACATATCGGGTGTTTTATTAAAATTATGACCATCTGCCAATCCCCCACCACTCATGGGTGGCCTGACCACATGACAGTTACCACAGTCTCCGTGACATATTGCACAATTATCATTGTAGCCATCTATCTGATGCTGTGGAAGCTGATCAAATTCGGAAGCCCCACTTAGCCCGCTTCGCATAGCCACCATACGTTTCAAACCTGTACCATTATGAATACTGCTTGTAAAATCATTTGTAATATCCTGGTGGCAGGCAGCGCATTTGTCTTCATAGAACTGGGAAGGATGGGAAATGAAATCCCCCGTATGAGCAAGATCTTTCTCCCCGGTACCACCATCGCCGTTATGACAGCCTGTACAACCTACCGCGTAGTGTCCCGATGCTTTATAAGAATCATAGCCGCTACCTCCTAAAAAAACCCGGTCATAGGGCGCATACTGAGGGGCCTCCACACCGTAGCCCTTTACAGGAGCCACTGTATCAGGTGTATATACTTCTACCAGGCGGTCATAGTCAGTATGGCACGTCTCACAATTGTTTTCCTCTGGTCCAGGTGAAGTACTCCCTGGAATCTGGTAATTAGTGCACCCAATCACAGCGCTTAATAGTATTATTAAGAAAACAATCCGTACTGAACCATTCTTTAAGTTTCTCATGCCTGTAAAATCTAAGGTATATCTCTTGTGTAATGATTTAGTTCTCAGCAAGTAAATCTAGCGAAATTATTGTGTGCCTAACGTCATAATCTTTGATAAAAGGGGGATTTATGTATGAAATTCCACCGGAATATGGACGAGTTTTAACTGATTTAAATGGAGTAAGAAGCTGACACAAATCAATTTTTTTTATGATTCTTTTGTATATTTGTGAACTCTAAGCATAGATGGATGGACGAGTCAATAAAGTTTTCTGCATGCACCCTGAGTTTCCACGAGTGCCGCTGCTTCGAGCATCTTACTCCCGGGCAGAAGGAATTCCTGGATGAGAACTCTGTCAGAATTAAGTACAGGAAAGGAGAGGTCATATGCAAACAAGGCGGCTTTGTATCTCATGTAATATATATGGAATCGGGGCTAGCCAAGGTTTTCCTGGAAAATGGAAGCAATTCCCTTATACTGCGGATCACGCCGGACAGGAATTTTCTCGGGCTTTCTTCTGTTTCGGAAGAGCACGCCTATTTCCCCTACTCTGCCACGGCCTATATTGACTCTGAGATCAGGCAAATAGAAGTAAAAGCATTCCGTACCCTGATGAAGGAGAATTTTGATTTCACAAAAGAAATTATTGATATTCTTAGCTCCAACAGTCTGCAGATATACGGAAGGTTCTTTTGCTTTACTTACAAGCAGGCTTTTGGCAGACTTGCTGACATCCTGTTGTGCCTGGCAGACCGGATCTTTAAAAATTGTGAATTTGACCTGCCATTATCCAGGAAAGAGCTGGCCGAATTATCCGGCATGAGCCCCGAAACGGTCATCCGGATGCTGAAGGAGTTTAACGACGAGGGCCTCATCAAGATGGATGGGAAATCCATTGAGGTTATCGACTATAAGCGCATAAAACAAATCAGCGAAACAGGCTAAAAGAAATTTACCGCAATAAAAAATGGGTGCCCGAATGGACACCCATTTTTTATTTTGTTATTACGCCTTTCGCTGATTAAGGAGTAATAGCTGCAATGGTATTCATGAGAACTGCCTCAACATAGTCCACGTTGTGGAATCCAATACTCTTATCTTCACGAATGGCATTGAAATTTACTGTGGCTGCTGTTAAGTCAGTGGTCCATACTCCAGGAGCAATGTAATAATCAGCAGTCATTACTCCGGATGCAAGCAAGAGCGTTTCCAGGTCATCCAGCAGCAGTTGGACGTCAGTTTGAATATCTTCAACTTTGCCATCCAGCTCATCCTCGCCATCATGACATTCTGTACAAGAGGAGGACCAGTGCAAATTATCAGGACCATGGAAATCATAAGTCATCGACATGGAGTGTCCGGTGAGGTCACCAAATCCATCATTCATATGGCAGGTAACACATCCGTCAGGAGCCTGAGCCATAACGTGGTTGCTGGTTGGATAGGCAGTTGTACCTGTAAACTCAAAGAGGTCCATTCCAGCAAAAATGTTGTACTGGGGAGCATGATGCACACCAGCACGCTTAAGACTGTTATCAGCTGGGAAAGTCACAGTCGACGTTCCCAGGTCAAAGTCCGCCCAAAGCGAATCAATAACAAGATAATAGGCTGAGAACTGGTGACATTGAGTACACTGATTACCGTTACCCAGATCAACAGCGGCTGTTTGATAAGCAGCATTGGTAAAGGGTACAGTGGGATCGCCGTTTGTCAGAGCCCAGTCGTCCGTAGTATAGGTGTCATGGATGTTGTGACAGGTGTAGCAGTTTGGCTGGGTAATATCAGCATAGGGAACATTACTTGCACCTACCAGTTCATCCAGGAATCCCTGGCTGGTATGACATCCTGCACAATTATACAGGGGACCAAATGACCTGTTCGTATACCCGGAAGTATGACCGGTGTTGTGGGCAGAATTATTATACTGCCTGGTCTTGGCAACGATCACCTGATCATCACTGTGACACAGAATACAGGTAGAGTTGGCATCCTGACCGTCCTGACCGTCTACACCGTCAACACCGTCAACACCGTTAGTTCCGTTGGCACCCGCAGGTCCTTCCGGACCTTCACAACTACTCAGGATAACTGCACCTCCAATAAGAAGGGCAACAGCACCCAGTAGCATTAATTTAGATAGTTTCATTTTCATAGCTAATTGGTTTGATGCTAAAGTATCTATGTCCGGTTTATTGTTCAAAGATTCACACCCTATATATATAGACTGATTTCAAGGTGAGTATCCTTGTTTTAATCGACATTTATCGATATTTTCATCGACATGGGAAAATGGATGAAAAATACTACTTTAGTAATCTGCTATCAATAAAAACATTAAGATTTGAAATGAATGCAGGCAAGAACGTTTCTAAATATGAACTCGGGGTTAATACCCAATAATTCATGCTAAAAAACATGATGGGAAAAGCCCGATTATTGACTGTTTTACTGACTATTCTGATCTTGAGCACCTCCTGCAGACAGGAGCAGATGACCATCAGGATAGCTACTACAACAGATGTACATGGAATGATTTTCCCCAGGGATTTCATCAGCCGGCAGAAAACAGATAATTCCCTTTCTCACGTATATAGTTATGTAAGCCGGAAACGGGCGAATGAGGATACCCTTTTTTTCCTCCTCGACAATGGTGATTTTTTGCAGGGCCAGCCTTCTGTTTACTACTACAATTTTGTGGATACCACCCAGGAACACCTTTCGTCCAGGGTAATGAATTACATGGGATATGCTGCCGGGACTGTTGGAAATCATGATATTGAAACCGGACCAGAAGTGTATGACAGAGTCAGGAGTACATTCCAGTTTCCTTGGCTGGCGGCAAATGCGGTGAACAGCACGACCAGCTTACCCTACTTTGCACCCTATACCATTCTGAAAGCAGGACGGAAGAAAATAGCCATACTTGGTCTTATCACCCCCGGGATTCCACAGTGGCTTCCAAAAAATCTGTGGCCCGAAATGGAATTCCTGGATATGATCGCCACGGCCCGGGAATGGGTTCCACGGATAATAAAAGAGGAGAATCCGGATCTGATGGTGGGCCTGTTCCATTCCGGAACGGATGCTTCCTATGGAGGAAATCCGGATCCCTACCTGAATGAAAATGCTGTTATGCTGGTGGCCGAACAGGTGCCGGGATTCCATATAATTTTTGCCGGACATGATCACCGGGTCTCGTCACAGAAGATAGTCAACTGTGAGGGCGACAGCGTGCTGGTCATTGACCCGGGCAGTCACGGTCGCTTTGCAGGAGAAGCAATAATCACTTTCACCAGGGAGGGTAACAATATAAGAGGTGAGAATATTCCCATGTCCGCTTATAGGCCTTCCGAAGATTTTTTGGAAGAGTTCGCCACCGAATATGAAATCGTATCAAAGTACCTGGAAGATACCATTACCTGGCTTTCAGAGGATATGGAAGGGGTGGATGCTCTGTTCGGCCCTTCATCCATGATGAGCTTAATACATAGCCTCCAGCTGGAAATGACAGGTGCAAAGATCTCATTCACCGCTCCTCTTTCCATCCATGCAAAACTGAAAAAGGGACCGTTACTGGTGTCCGATATGTTTAAGCTTTACCGCTTCGAAAACATGCTTTACCGGATGCAACTAACAGGAGCTGAGATTGACGGATTTCTGGAGCATGCAGTGGGTCCCTGGTTTAATACCATGTCCGGTCCCGGGGAGCACCTCCTTCAATTCAGCACCGATCAGCCCGGCCGTCTGGCCTCTCCCTATTATAATTTCTCCTCTGCTGCAGGAATAAACTATACAGTCGATGTTAGCAGGGTCCCCGGCGATCGGGTCAGCATACAGTCTTTCTCTGACGGAAGCCCCTTCCGGGAAACAGACACGTACAGTGTGGCTATCAACTCCTACCGAGGTAACGGTGGAGGCGGACATCTGACCACTGGAGCCGGCATTCCCGGAGAGGAGCTGGCAAAGCGTATAGCCTGGTCCACCGACAGGGACCTTCGTTACTACCTCATGGAATATCTCAGGCAGCAGGATACCCTCAGATCCCAAACCTTTATGAACTGGAGCTGTATTCCATTACATTTAAGCGGACCCGCTTCCGAAATTGACCGAAAAGTCTTAGATTAGTCCGTTATGCCCGTAATTAATTATTATTTTTAGTTTTGCAATCTTGAGAAAGAAAGCTGAAACTTTTTTCTAACTCAATGGTTCTATTTAAGCATAAAGAATTGAAGCATGGATGTGAAAGGAAAAAACTTTACCCGTTTCCTGGAGAGGAAGCAGGCCCACAGTGATCAACACGATACCAGGGCAGAGGCAAAACAGCACTCCAAAGGTAAATTAACTGCATGGGAACGACTTGATATTCTCTTCGATGAAGATACTTTCGAAGAAGTGGATGCTTTTGTGACTGCGGATAAATCCGACACTGGATTTGGAACGGTCCAGAAAGCTTTCGGAGACGGAGTTATCATAGGTCATGGGCTGATACGTGGCAGGTTAACTTTTGCCTACGCTCAGGATTTCACGGTTATGGGCGGTTCATTGGGCTCGGTCCATGCTGCCAAGATTATGAAGATTCAGGATATGGCACTGAAGATGGGAGCTCCCATGATCGGACTTATTGATTCGGGAGGGGCCCGCATCCAGGAAGGTGTGGCCAGCCTGGCCGGTTACGCCGGTATCTTCCACCGAAATGTACAATCCTCCGGGGTTATTCCCCAGATTTCTGTTATTCTGGGACCTGCAGCAGGTGGAGCCGTATACTCTCCTTCCATTACTGACTTTGTATTTATGACCGATCAGACCAGCTATATGTTTGTAACCGGTCCGAATGTAGTGAAAGAGGTCCTGAATGAGGATGTATCATTCAATGACCTGGGTGGAGCAGGGGTTCATTCAAAAAAGAGTGGCGTTGCTCATATGGTCTTCCCCGATGAAGAAAATACACTGATGGGCGTTCGCCAGATTTTGGCCTACCTTCCCTCCAACAATATGGAGAACTCCCCGGAGATGGAATTATCGGTAGATGAAACCACCGATGTGGAGGAAAAACTCAGGGATATTGTTCCCGACGATCCGAATAAACCCTATGACGTTAAAGATGTTATCACACACATTGTTGATAAGCGTTCCTTTTACGAGATTGCTGAAAATTATGCGCAGAACATCGTTGTAGGCTTTGGAAGATTGGATGGAAAAGTCATCGGGATTGTAGCCAATCAGCCCAAAGTACTTGCCGGAACACTGGATATCAATTCTTCAAACAAGGGAGCCCGTTTTATCAGGTTTTGTGATGCCTTCAACATCCCCCTCCTTATCCTGGAAGATGTACCCGGGTTTTTACCCGGGATTGACCAGGAACACAGTGGAATTATCCGTCACGGTGCCAAAATGCTATATGCCTTTGCCGATGCCACTGTCCCCCGCATCACAGTTATCCTGAGAAAATCCTATGGAGGAGCCTATTGCGTTATGAACAGCAAGAACCTTGGGGGAGACTTCAATTTTGCCTGGCCAACAGCCGAAATTGCAGTGATGGGACCCGAGGGAGCTGTAGCCATCCTGTACAGGAAAGAACTGGATGCCTCAGAGGATGCTGCGGTCATGAAGAAAGAGCTTGCTGCTCGCTACCGCAATGAAATTGCCAATCCTTATGTGGCCGAAGAACGCGGATTTATAGATGAAGTAATCGATCCGGCCGAGACCAGACTAAAACTGATCCGTGCCTTTGAGGCACTTGAAACGAAACATGTTGATAACCCTGCCAGGAAACATGGCAATATTCCTCTCTAAATTTCATCTATGAAAATTAAGAGCCTACTCATAGCCAACCGGGGCGAGATCGCCATCCGGATCATCAAGACCGCCAGGAAAATGGGTATCCGGTCTTATGTAATAAAAACAGCTAAAGAACCAAACGCCTGGTACCTGGACGAAGCCGATGAGATCATCGACTTTTCGGGAAATTTTGATGATGCCATTCCGGAATTCCTGGATATAGAAAGGATCATCAGGAGCGCCAAAAAGCGTAAGATTGACGCCATTCATCCCGGTTATGGTTTTCTCGCAGAGAATCCGGATTTTGCCCGAAGATGTGAAGAAGAGCAGATCATCTTCATAGGACCTTCACACGATGCCATCTATCGCATGGGGAATAAGACCATTGCCAAAGAGCTTGCAAAGAAACACGGGGTACCACTGCTTGGCGGAAGTCCCGGAGCCGTTGCAAATGCGGAAGAGGCCAGAAAAATTGCAAATAAGATCGGTTACCCGGTGATCCTGAAGGCTGCTGCCGGAGGAGGAGGTCGTGGTATGCGGGTGGTAGAGAGGGAGAAAGACCTTGAAAGAATGTTCACTCTGGCCACCAATGAAGCTGCAAAGGCCTTCAATAATCCTGATGTATTCCTGGAGAGATTTGTTAGGGAACCACGTCATATTGAGTTCCAGATCCTGGCAGATAAACATGGAAATATTGTGCATCTGGGTGAACGGGAGTGCTCGGTACAGCGAAAACATCAAAAACTGCTGGAGGAATCGCCTTCCCCGGCAATGAGCCCTGCCCTCAGAAAAAAGATGGGTGAAGCAGCCATCAATATTGCAAAGTCTGTGAATTATTACTCTGCAGGTACAGTGGAGTTCCTTCTGGATAGTGACAACTCTTTTTCCTTTATGGAGATGAATACCCGCATCCAGGTGGAGCACCCGGTCACTGAAATGGTTACGGGTATCGACCTGATCGAACAGATGATCCGGATTGCAGAAGGTGAAATGCTTCCCTTTACACAGAAGGATATCAAACTGAATGGCTGGGCCATTGAATGGAGGATTAACGCTGAAGATGTTCAATCGGGTTTCTCTCCCAGTCTTGGTACCATTGAAAAGATCTCCTGGCCGGAAAGTGATAATGTGAGGGTGGATACCGGGGTGAGGGATGGATCGGTGATCACCCCCTATTACGATTCCATGATCGCCAAACTAATCGTTCATGCCGAAACCCGGGAGAAGGCCCTTCAACTTTCCAGTCAGGCCATCAGGAAATTCTGGATTAAAGGAACTAGAACAACCCTGGCATTTTGCAGGGCCGTTCTGCAGAACAGCAACTTCAGGAAGGGAGACTTCAATACCTCTTTTCTAAGCAAGGAGCTTAAGATTCATTATCACAATGAACCCGATGATGCCCTGCTGGCTGCTTTTTTTGCCTCCTACGACTACGCCCGGGAGATCAATGAAAATGAGGAGAAACCACTTCATACAGAGAATGGCAAGGCAATAACTCCCTGGGTATTGAAAAAACGATTACGATAAATCTGAATCAGGATATGGCACGTGCAGCAAAGAAGAAACAATCTACCAAACTCATAGCACTCAGCTCAACCAATAAAGCCTATGAGTTCAAGAAACCCCTGGAAAAAACCATCAAATACCAGGGGGAAGAGGTGGAGATCAAACTCCATGAAGACCCCAAAGGTTTCTCCTATATTGTATGGAAGAACAAGAAATACATGCTCGATATAATAGAGAAAAAGCAGAACAGCTATACGATTATGGTCAATGGCGTATGGCACTCCTTCACCGTGGAAACCCCTGTCTCCCTGAAGCGCAGGAGATACCTGGAGCAACAGGCAGATTCATCCTCTGCTGTTTCCATTGAGGCTCCCATGCCCGGAAAAATAGTCGATATCATGGTTGAAGAAGGCACTGAAGTCAAGGAGGGAGAGCCTATTATCATCCTGGAGGCCATGAAGATGCAGAACGAAATCAGTAGCCACATTACCGGTATTATTAAGACGATTTCTGTAAAAAAGGGAGAAACTGTCATGAAGGATGATGTATTAGTTGAGATAACTAAGGGCTGACTAACTAGGTAAAATGAATTTCATCCAGGACCTGGTATTCAGGTCCCCGTGACCCCAGTACACTTCGAAAGAACACCAGCTTCTCAAACAGGACCGGGCTGATGAACTCCTTTTCCATCTCTTCAATTTTCATATAATAGCGCTGCAAATCCTGAAGACTTCTTACCCTGCCCAGGGTCAGGTGCGCCCTGAACTCCCGTTCACTCAGGGGAATACCGGCAAGCTCAAGAGCACGATCCACCTCCAGCTTCAATGATTCTATAAAATCAGTTTCTACAAACCCCGTCCAGATAACTCTCGGGCCTTTGCGCGGTCCAAAACTGCCAAGATTTCCCACATCCAGGCCGGTCCGCCCGGGTACTGTCAGCCCTGCATGCAGTGCGCTTCCGATTCTCTTGATGGATGAATGCTCCGTATCGCCTATAAATCTTAGCGTTACATGAAACTGATCCGGATTTGTCCAGCTGATCCGGTCCCCCTCAAGTGCCCTCATCAATTTTCTGCGTGCCCTGAGAAAGTCCTGATCCACACTAAGTGGCAATCCGATAAATGTTCTAAGGTATTTTTCCATAAATTGCTACTTACAAATGTAATATGGTCTAAATTAAAAACTATGAAGAAATTTGCAGTTTTACTTTCAGGATGCGGTGTTTTTGACGGGGCTGAAATCCATGAAGCCACCCTTAGCCTGCTGGCTATTGTTAATCAGGGAGGCAGCTATGAAATTTTCGCGCCGGATATCAATCAACATCATGTGATCAATCATATCACGGGAGAAGAAATGGATGAAACCCGGAATGTCCTGGTGGAATCGGCCCGAATCGCCCGCGGCAAGATCAGGGACCTGAAACAGTTCAATCCCGCTTCCTTCGACGGTTTGCTTTTACCAGGAGGTTTCGGTGCCGCCAAAAACCTCTCTACCTGGGCATTTGAAGGAGCAGACGCATCAGTCCTCCCCGAGGTTGAAGAGGCCATAAGCGGGATGCATGCTCTGAAAAAGCCTGTGGGTGCCCTTTGCATTTCTCCTGTTATCCTTGCTAAATTACTGGGAAAGGTTCACCTGACCATTGGAGATGATGAAAGCACTATAGATGCCATTGAGTCTCTGGGAGCCAGGCATGTCTATACGACGCATGGAGAGGTGGTGGTGGATCCCGATCATATGCTGGTAACTACTCCATGCTATATGCTGGATGCTACCATCGATCAGATTGCCGAGGGTGCCAACAACGTGGTAGATGCCATGATCAAGCTGATGGATTAGTGCTTTCCCTCATACCGGTACAGTTTTTGCTAATTTTACTTCAAGTTGAAAACATATCTTCTCCATATTATATTGGTACTTGCCCTGTTTTGTCCGCAGGTGGAGCTATTCGCCCAGGAGGAGCAGAAAGACCGGTCAGTGGTGGTCCGCGCTACGGTGGAAGGATCTGATACCATCCCCATTGTGGAATTACCGGAGGTTTCTGTATATGAAAGAAGAGATTTTGAATACCTGTACCTGAAAAGAAGGTACAGGAGGATGATCTATAACGTAAAAAAAGCCTATCCCTATGCACAGATTGCCGGAGTCAGACTGAAAGAGCTGGACAATCACCTTATGACCATCAAAAGCGAAAAGGAGCAAAAAGAATATATCGATCAGGCCGAAAAGGAGATCATGGACCAGTTTGAGAAAGAGGTCAAAAAACTGACAATCACCCAGGGTATCATGCTGGTAAAACTGATTGACCGGGAAACGGGACGTACATCCTACCAGGTTATCAAAGAGTTGAAAGGAGGTTTTACAGCCTTTTTCTGGCAGGGTATTGCCCGTATTTTCGGAAATAACCTGAAGACCGAATATGATCCGCTTGACCGGGACAAAATTATGGAAGACATTGTCCTGGGCATTGAAGCCGGATTCATATAAGAACATAGCACATCACCAGTTTTTTTGAACATTCCAGGGTCATTTTTGTCTTTTATTTCAATTAATCACGCAAGTAAAAGATGGACGATCCACGGAACAGACAATACACCAATGGCGACATAACCGTATTCTGGATACCCTCCAAATGTATCCACGCCACTACCTGTTTCAGGGAACTGATCGAAGTCTTTAATCCCGGAAGGAGACCCTGGGTGAATATGGATGGAGCTCCCTCCAGGAAAATCATCGAAGTTGTCAACAAATGCCCCACACAGGCTCTGATCTGGAAGAATAATGAGGACCTTACTGAAGAGGAGCAAAAAGTTCAAAGGCAAGTGAGCCCGGTTGAAGAGACTCCAAGATCCCTTTCAGGAAAAGACAAACCAACAAGCATCCGCATTATGAGGGATGGTCCCATTGTGGTAGAGGGACAATTCTCTATTATTGGGAGCGATGACCAGAAGCTCAGGCCTGCAACGATGACTTCCTTTTGCCGGTGTGGGGAATCCCGGAACATGCCCTACTGCGACGGAACGCATCGTAAAATTGATTTCACAGATTAAAGAAGCGAGATGGAGAATCATAATACCCTGTTCAAAGTAATCGCCGGTGGTCCGCTCAGAATTACGGGAAAGTTTCGGATCCAGGGGCCCGATGGGAAGATTATCCAAAAAGAGGAGCCGGTATTTCTTTGCCGTTGCGGAGATTCTTCAAATAAGCCTTTCTGTGACGGGAGCCATAAGCGGAACGGGTTTTCAGGATGATTCATCTGCTAATTCTATTACCTTTGTGCCATGTCCGCCATACAGGTATACAGCGAAACGGGAGACCTTGAAGGGGTCCTTCTTCATCCTCCGGGACCCGAAGTCGAGAACATGACCCCGAAAAACGCGGAGCGCGCCCTCTACAGTGATATCCTTAATCTATCTGTAGCCCGAAGGGAATACAACCAGCTGGAATGTCTCCTGCAGCACCTGGTTCCCACTTACCGCATCATGGATCTCTTAAAAGATGTCCTGCGTTCCAGTGAAATAAAGGAAAAGATCGTCAAAAAAGCCTGCTACCATGAGGGACAACCCTTGCTGATAGACAGCTTGCTGGATCTTAATGAAACCATCCTGGCCAAGCAACTGGTTCAGGGAGTACCCCTTGAGCGAAATACCCTGAGCAGTTATCTGAGTAACGAACACTTCTCACTGAGGCCCCTGCATAACTTTTTTTTTACCCGGGATGCGTCTGTCGCTTTAGGCGATAAGGTACTTATATCCAGGATGGCAAACCGGGTCAGGGACAGGGAAGCCATGATTATGCAGGCTATTTTTGACTACCATCCCCGTTTCAGAGTGCAGACTGTTCATACCGATGAGGGGGCATCCAGCCGGGACAGCCTCTCCTTCGAAGGCGGGGATCTCCTGGTCGCCTCAGACAATATCACACTGGCCGGCCTGGGATCCAGATCCACCTCAAGAGGTATTGACTTCCTGATAAAAATGCTTGCCGAAAGAAAGGAGAAGCAACACTTGCTGATCCAGGAACTGCCCTCCTCACCCGAATCATTTATCCACCTCGATATGACCTTTACACTCCTGGATCATGATTCCTGTATGGTCTATGAGCCCCTCATCCTAAAATCCAATAAATATCAGACCATTCAGGTAGATATTGAAAACAGTAAAGTGGTCTCCATCCGCAATGTGGAGAATCTGGTCAAAGCCCTTCATGACCTTGGCATGGATCTGAAACCCTCTTTTTGTGGCGGGGTGAAGGAAAGCATGGCCCAGGAGCGGGAGCAGTGGCACAGTGGGGCCAACTTTTTCGCCCTGGGTCCCGGCAAGGTTATAGGCTACAACAGGAATGTGCATACACTTGAAAACCTGAACCAGAGCGGGTATGAAATCATTGGATCGAAAGATGTTCTGAATGGTAAAACTGATCTAGCAAGCATTGATAAATATGTACTGACCATTGATGGAGCCGAGCTCTCCCGTGGCGGTGGTGGTGTCCGTTGTATGACCATGCCATTTAAAAGAAAAAGATAGAAATTAGTACTTTTGGGATGAAAAAAATGACAGAGATGAGAAAAGCAATCGGGATCCTTATACTAATTATGGCAGCAGCATCCGCTCAACTGCTTGCACAGCAGAACTTTGCCAGTATATCATTCGGGGCCTCCATATCCCTTGATGACTATGCAGCCACTGGCGACCTTTCCAGCAATGGATATGCCAGAACGGGAGGAGCCATAAAATTTGATGGGGCATATTTTCCTGTGTCCTATCTGGGTATTGGGGCATCCTTTGGTTTTGGCTCCAACTATGTATTTCGTGATTCCCTGGTAAACGACATGGTCGCATATATCGAAGACAATACCGGGGCAGTTGACATACCAGATGATGCAGAGATTCTGTATGGCTCCGGATTCTGGAATTATTTCAATCTCTTTATCGGACCACACTTCTCCATCAGGGCATCACAAAAACTATACTTTGATTTCCGGGGACTTGCCGGGCTCAGTATTATCAGGCCTCCCGACCAGGAGTTAACCATTACTTACGACAACAACAGCATCTATAACCGGACCGATCACACCAACGTTGCCTTTGGGTGGACTGCAGGAGGAGGTATCCGGATTATGTTCAACTCCAATCTTGCGCTGAAACTGAGCGGGGATTTTGTCCAGACTAAATCCAAAAACACTTACACCTTTGGGCTGTACGAGGGAATTGTTGAAGATATCCCCCCGATTGATGCTGAATTTTACATCCGGACCGTGGAGGTCACAGCAGGATTGGCCTACTCATTCTAGCAGAGCATGCACTGAAAAATACCGACTGGCCACATTAAACAGTGATGGCCGCAGAAGGTTTTATTCAGTTTATCTGGAAGTATAAATTATACAGTGGAAATTCTCTGACCACTACTTGTGGTGAAGACCTGGAGATATTGACTCCCGGTGAACAAAATCTTCACGCAGGCCCTGATTTTTTCAATGCCCGTATCAGATTCGGCCAGATGGTCTGGGCCGGGAACGTGGAGATACACCCACGTGCCTCAGACTGGTACAGGCACGGGCATCACTTTAATCCGGCATATAACAATGTGATTCTGCATGTGGTCGGGGACTTCGACACGGATGTGACCAATAGTCTGGGGCGTCGTATCCAAACCATGGTCCCCGAATACAGCGAAGCCCTCTTTCGGCGCTTTGATATGCTTAAAAAAAGTGAAAACTGGATTCCCTGTGCTGATTTTATTGGCGATATTCCGGGGCACAGGCTAAAACTATGGCTCAGGTCCCTGCATGCAGAACGGACAGCACAAAAAATGTTTCGGATGGAGCGGATCCTTTGTAACTCTGCCCTTAACCTGGATGAAGCCCTTTACAAGGCCATCGCCCCGGGATATGGAATCCCCCTGAACACCTTACCCTTCGAATTGCTGGTAAAAGGAGTCCCATTTAATCAATTGATTGAATACAGTGATAGTCCGGAAGACCTGGAAGCAATTCTATTTGGTCATTCGGGACTGCTCCTGCCTGCCAGGGACCTGGGTCCCTACCCTTCCTCCCTCTGGAATCGCTACCTGGAATTAAAAGAGGTATTCATAGAAAAAGCTATACCAAGGTACCTGTGGAAATTCCTTCGGCTAAGGCCGTCATCCTTCCCTACCATTAGAATTTCCCAGTTCGCTTCCCTGATTCACACTGGATTCCCTCTTGTCAACAGGCTTCTGGAAACAGGTTCACTGGCAGAGATGGAGCAGTTCTTCCGAACGGGTGCCAGCGAATACTGGACCGGGCATTACCTCTTTGGACGTAATTCGCCTCCAAATCCAAAATTTCCCGGGGAACAGTTTATTTCAACCCTGATCATTAATGTGATCATCCCCTTTCTGTCGGCACTGGAAAAATATGATAAAAGCAGCAGCAGGAAAATGCAGGCTGCCGGAATCCTGTTTCAATTGAAGGGAGAAACGAACCAGATTACAAAGAATTGGGGTATATTTGGAATCACGGCCGACAATGCCATGGAAAGCCAGGCCCTGTTACAACTATATCATGTTTACTGCAAACAAAAAAGATGTCTGGATTGTCAGATAGGCAAAGAATTTCTGGAAGCTTCACTCCATGAATAGAAATAAATTAAAACATGCATATGTAACCCTCGCCCTGCTGATAAGCATCATCATCATTGGGACCATTGGCTATTACCTGCTGGGATTTACTCCTTCAGAAGCCGTCTACCAGACCATCATTACCATGGCGACCGTAGGTTTCGAGGAAGTACATCAGCTTGACAACCATGGAATGTGGTTTACTTCATTCCTGGTGGTGGTCTCCATCGGGGTATTCTTCTATGCTGTAACCTCTTTCACAAGGTACATTGTAGAAGGAGTATTTATGAATTCATATAAAGACAACAAAGTGAAAAGAAAAATTGAGAAATTATCGGACCATGTGGTCATCTGCGGTTATGGGAGGAATGGCAAGCAGGCAGCCATTGAACTCTCTCAGCATGAGGTGAAAGTTGTGGTGATTGAAGACCAGGCAGAAACTGTTCAGCTGCTCAGGGAAACCAATGGAATGCTTTACGTGGAAGGAGATGCCACCAACGAAGAAGTGCTGAAACTGGCCCACCCGGAGAGTGCCCGGGCCCTGATAACCACCCTTCCCACAGATGCTGATAACCTGTTTGTGGTACTGACTGCCAGGGAACTGAATCCCGCACTAAAAATCATTTCACGTGCCTCGGTTGATAATGCCGATGTGAAATTAAAACGCGCCGGCGCCACCAACGTAATCATGCCAGATAAACTTGGAGGCCAAAGCATGGCCAAACTGGTGGCTCAACCCGATGTAGTGGAGTTTATTGAACTGATCCTTCTTCAGAGTATCGAAAGTGTGATTCTTGAGGAGATTTCCTGTCATAAACTCGCCACCTTTTTTGAAGGAAAGACCCTGTCCGAACTTGACATTCGAAATACCTCCGGTGCCAATATAATAGGCATGAAGCGACCGGATGGATCCTACCTGATCAATCCGGTTCCGGAAACGCCCCTCCTCTCCACCGACAAGCTATTTGCACTTGGCAGCAAGACTCAGATCAAACAGTTAATCAATACGATAACTATTGATGGCCCGGAAATCTAAAGCCGGACTCATCTATTGCTATTTTAAAATAAATATATACCTTTGCAACTCGAAAATCGAAACAGATTTAAAAAGTAATTAAAAGGATGTATTTAACAACGGAGAAAAAGAAGGAAATCTTCAAGACGTATGGCAAATCCGAGGCTGATACAGGTTCAGCTGAAGGCCAGATTGCAATTTTTACCACAAGGATCAATCACCTTACCCAGCATTTGCTGACCAATAAGAAGGACTACAGTACTCAAAGGGCCCTGCTCAAACTGGTAGGTAAAAGGAGGAAGTTGCTCGATTATCTCAAGGAAAAAGATATTGAGAGATATCGCGCTATCATCAAAGCCCTGAAGATCAGAAAATAAGATATTAGTAACAAAAAAGGCAATTCTCGGATTGCCTTTTTTTGTATTCATTAGAATTTAATCAGATATTATGTCGAAACCGAAAGTAATTCAAGAAACCATCGCATTGGGTGATGGTAAAACAATCACTATAGAAACAGGTGTACTGGCCAAGCAGGCCGATGGCGCCGTAATGGTTCGCATGGGCGACACCATGATGCTGGCCTCAGTGGTCAGTGCTAAAAATGCTAAAGAAGATGTGGATTTCATGCCACTATCAGTAGATTATAAAGAAAAATATGCCGCAGCCGGAAAATTCCCCGGAGGATTCCTGAAGCGTGAAGCAAGACCTTCCGACTATGAGATTCTTATAGCCAGGCTGGTAGACAGGGCGCTGCGTCCCTTGTTCCCGGAAGATTATCATGCCGACACCTTTGTTAATGTGACCCTGATGTCTGCTGAGTTAGACACTCCTCCGGATGCACTGGCCGGACTTGCTGCTTCAGCCGCACTGGCTGTATCAGATGTACCTTTTCACGGTCCCATCGCCGAAGCGCGTGTAGCAAGAGTTAATGGAGAATTTGTTGTAAATCCCACATTCACTCAACTGGAAGAGGCTGACATTGAAATCATGGTGGGAGCCACCTATGATAACATCCTGATGGTTGAGGGAGAGATGAAAGAAGTAAGTGAGGCAGAAATGCTGGAAGCTATCAAATTCGCCCACGAAGCCATCAAGCCCATGTGTAAAGCACAGATGGAGCTGACTAAGAAGACCAAGAAAGAAGAGAAACGTGAATACTCTCATGAGATCAACGATGAAGAACTCAGCAAGCGCACCTGGAAAGAAACCTATGATGCTGCATACAAGATTGCTAAATCAGGGAATGATGATAAGCATGCCAGGAGTGAAGCTTTTGGAAAGGTAAAAGAAGATTTCCTTGCCAAACTAATTGAAGAAGCAGGCGAAGAGGGTGAAGTAAATGAAACGCTGGTAGGTAAATACTACCATGATGTGGAGAAAGAAGCTGTTCGCCGGGCAGTCCTCGACGACAAAGTTCGCCTTGACGGAAGAAAGACCGACGAGATCCGCCCCATCTGGAGCGAAGTAGATTACCTGCCTTCAGCACATGGTTCAGCCGTATTCACCAGGGGAGAAACTCAGTCCATTACCACTGTTACTCTGGGTACCAAAATGGATGCCAAGCTCATCGATGATGTACTTAAGAAAGGAAATGACAAGTTCCTGCTCCATTATAATTTCCCTGCATTCTCCACAGGCGATGCACGCCCTAACAGGGGAACAAGCCGCAGGGAAGTGGGACATGGTAACCTGGCACACAGGGCATTAAAGGGAGTGCTCCCTGCGGAAGATGATATGCCCTACACGCTCAGGATTGTTTCCGATATCCTGGAATCCAACGGATCATCATCCATGGCTACAGTCTGTGCCGGCACACTGGCCCTGATGGATGCGGGTATACAGATTAAGAAACCAGTATCCGGGATTGCCATGGGACTGATCACTGATAAGGACTCTGATAAATTTGCTGTTCTTTCAGACATTCTGGGTGATGAAGATCACCTGGGTGATATGGACTTTAAAGTGACCGGAACCCGCGACGGGATCACCGCCACGCAAATGGACATTAAAGTAGAAGGTCTCTCCTATGAGATTCTTTCACAGGCACTGGATCAGGCGAGGAATGGCAGACTGCATATACTTGATGAGATAGCCAAGACTATGTCTGCACCAAATCCGGATTACAAACCTCATACCCCGAGAATCGAGCGTATTGAGATTCCCAAAGATATGATTGGTGCGGTAATCGGACCAGGCGGAAAAGTGATCCAGGAGATCCAGGCAGAGACCAATTCCACCATCACCATTGAAGAGATCGACAACCTGGGTCTGGTGGATGTATTTGCAGTTGACAAAGCAGCCATCGATGCAGCCATGAACTGGATCAAGGGTATTGTTGCAGTGCCGGAGCCAGGTGAAGTATATAAAGGAAAAGTAAAAACCATCACTCCCTATGGCGCCTTTGTTGAAATCATGCCAGGCAAAGACGGATTACTTCATATTTCTGAGATTGAGCACAGAAGACTTGAAAAAGTGGAGGAAGTTCTTAAAGAGGGCGATGTTATTGAAGTGAAACTTCTTGCAGTAGATGAGAAGAACGGAAAACTGAAACTTTCCAGGAAAGCACTTCTTCCAAAACCCGAAAGGAACTAGGACAAAGCTATTCTGTTAATATAGTATTGAGGCTGTCTGTTACAGGCAGCCTCTTTTTATTTTTCCAGACATATTAAAAAGCATGAGGCAGGCCATTGTATGCTAAGCACATAATATCTACTTTAAGGGCAAAAATTTACCTCATGAAAAACGTACTTTCAATCATTTTAATTTTGATTGCTATGGGTTGTACTCAGCAAGCAACTTTTACCTATCCCGAAACTGCTAAAGGCGATGTAGTGGATAATTATCACGGAACCGAAGTACCAGATCCCTACAGGTGGCTGGAAGATGATATGTCGGATGAAACTGCTGCCTGGGTAAAGGCTCAGAATGAAGTTACCTTCGCTTACCTGGAGTCCATTCCCTTCAGGGATGCTCTGAAGGAACGCATGACCGAGATCTGGAATTACCCGAAAATGGGGACACCCTTTAAGGAGGGCGATCTCTATTTCTACAGCTATAATACAGGTTTGCAGAATCAGAACATCATATATAAGAAAAGAAGCCTTGAAAATGAGGCTGAGGTATTTCTGGACCCCAATGGTTTTTCGGAAGATGGAACTGTGGCCCTGGCCGGTTTAAGTTTCTCAAACGACCATAAGTATGCCGCCTATGGAATTTCCAGAGGGGGTTCCGACTGGAGGGAGTTTTTTGTGAAAGATGTGGAAAGCGGGAAGGACCTCAAGGACCACCTGAAGTGGATCAAATTTTCAGGAATGTCTTGGTACAAAAATGGCTTTTTCTATATCCGCTATGACACACCCAATGCAGGGGATGAACTCAAAGCTGCCAACATCAATGCCAAAGTTTATTACCACCGTGTGGGTACAGAGCAATCTGAAGACATTTTGATTCACAAGGATGAAGCAAACCCGGAATGGGGATTCCTTGTGAATGCTTCAGAAGATGAACAATATATGTTTTTAGCAGTGCGGGAAAGCACAAGCGGCAATGCCCTTGCATTCAGGAAAGCCGGCATTGACGATACTCCATTTACCTGGCTCGATGAGGACTTCGATGACAACTACTCACCCATTGGGAACCATAAGAACATCCTTTTTGTACTTACCAATAACGAAGCACCCCTTTACAGGCTTGTTGGAATCGACCTGAACAATCCTGCCAGAGAGAATTGGGTGGATATCATTCCGGAAAATAGCAATGTCCTGGAATCAGCCACACTGGCCGGAGGCAAAATAATCACTTCCTATTTAAAAGATGCCAGCAACGTTGCCTACGTTTACGAGCTTGACGGCACTATGCTCCATGAAGTATCCCTGCCCGGAATAGGATCCCTGGGCGGCTTCAGTGGAAAGATGAAAGACAATACGGCCTTCTTTAGCTTCACCTCTTTCAATTATCCCACAAGCATCTTCAAATACAATATCGCAGAGAACGAATCTGAATTATTCTACTCTTCTGAAGTTGACTTTGATGCAGAAGCATACGAAACCAAACAGGTCTTTTATGAAAGTAAGGATGGAACAAAAGTCCCCATGTTCATTGTACATAAAAAGGGACTGGAACTGGATGGGAACAATCCTACCCTCTTATACGGATATGGTGGTTTTAATATCTCCATGACCCCGTCCTTTAGCACCACCCGTGCTGTTTGGATGGAACAGGGTGGTGTCTTTGCCCTGGCCAACATAAGGGGAGGCGGCGAATATGGTGAAGCATGGCACGAAGCTGGGACCATTCTTCAAAAACAGAATGTTTTCGACGACTTTATTGCTGCTGCAGAATATCTGATTCAGCAGAACTATACTTCCAGCAGGCGCCTGGCCATCTATGGTGGATCCAATGGCGGATTGCTGATAGGTGCGGTAATAAACCAGCGTCCTGAGCTTTTTGCTGCGGCCGTCCCCATGGTAGGCGTAATGGATATGCTTCGCTTTCATAAGTTTACCATTGGACGCTACTGGACTGTGGACTATGGATCCTCCGAAGATCCTGAAGAGTTCAAGTACCTGCTGGGCTACTCTCCCATTCAGAACATCACCTCTGATAAGGATTATCCAGCCGTACTGATCACCACCGGAGACCATGATGACAGGGTCGTACCTGCCCATTCCTTTAAATATGCTGCCACACTCCAGGAGAAGAACAGCGGGAAAAATCCTGTGATGATCCGGATTAACACCGATGCGGGACATGGCGCAGGGAAACCTACCGATATGATAATTCAGGAATATACAGATGTATGGTCCTTTATCTACAAAAACATGGACTTTACACCTGAGTTTTAAGATTGAAATACAAGTATTTAGTCATAGAAGGGAACATTGGGGCCGGGAAAACAAGCCTGGCCTCTTTGCTGGCAGATGAGACAGGCAGCCGCCTGGTTCTGGAAGCCTTCAATGATAATCCTTTCCTGGCAAAATTCTATGAGGAACCAGACCGCTATGCCTTCCAGCTTGAGCTATCTTTTCTATCTGAAAGATATCATCAGATCAAAACAGAACTGGGGCACCCTGATTTGTTCGGACAGTCTGTTATAAGTGATTATTTTCTGGCCAAGTCCTTTATTTTCAGCAAATACAACCTGAAAGACGATGAGATGAAGTTATTTGAGAAATTGTTTTCAATCATCAATCTTCAGGCTCCCAAACCTGATCTGTATGTTTACTTGCATCTTCCGGTGGAAAGACTACTTGAAAACATCAGGCAAAGAGGCAGATCCTATGAAAAACATATTAAGTCCGAATACCTTAAGGAGGTACAGGAGGGTTACTTCGGCTTCTTCAAATCACAACAAGAGATGAAAATTCTCGTTATTGATACCAGTAATTTAGATTTTGTTAATATGCGATCTGACTTTCATCAAATAAAAAAAGTTATCTTAGATGGTGAATATAGTATTGGATTGAACAGGCTTATTTTGTAACTTATGCATTCATTCGACCAAGAAATCTTTATTTTTGTCAAAAACATTATTAGTTTTGCACTTGAAACCATACTAACCATTTAAAACAGAAATCAACAAATAACCAGATTGATATGAGAAACATTAAAAACTTTGCACTTTTTATCCTCGCAGCCGCAGTTTTAAGCAGTTGTGGTGGTCTAAACAAAATGGTCAAAGATTCCGCTCTTGTTAATTACAAGGTAACTCCTGAAGTCCTTGAAATGCACGGTGGAGAAGTAGATTTGACTGTAGATGTAAACTACCCAGTTAAGTATTTTAACAAAAAAGCTGTGGTAACTCTTACCCCTGTCGTCAGGTTTGAAGGTGGTGAGGCATTACTTGATCCTCTTGTAGTACAGGGTGAGGACGCAACCGAGAACAATAAAGTCATCCCTTATGACAATGGCGGAAGTGCAAGTATTTCACATTCTTTCCCTTACGAAGATGTCATGATGAAGTCGGAACTTTATGTCAGTGTCAACGCTGCCATTAAAGACAAAACTGCCGATCTTGGTGAAGTCAAACTGGCCGATGGTATTATCGTTACCCCTCTGCTGGTTCAGAACAACCCCAAAGTCATCCTCTTCGACAATCATTTCAAGCAGATCGTTCCTGAAGCTTATCAAGCTGACATCAAGTATGTCATCAACAGGGCCGATGTTCGCAGATCTGAAATGAAGAAGGACGAAATTACAGGTCTGAATGAAACCCTCAAGGCAACCAGTGAAAATGAAAGACTGGATCTTAAAGGGATTGAAATATCAGCCTATGCTTCACCCGATGGTGAACTGGATCTGAATACCAAACTGGCCGACAAGCGCCAGCAAACTGCAAATAAATATCTGTCTGGACAGTTGAAGAAATCCGATGTCGAAGTTGCCGATGAACTAATGAGCATGATGGCTACTCCGGAAGACTGGGAAGGATTTAAAAAGCTTATGGAAGCATCTGACATCCAGGATAAGGAAATGATCCTCAGAGTTCTGAGTATGCACTCCGATCCCGTTGTCCGTGAGCAGGAGATCAAGAACCTGACCGCCGCTTTTGAAGTAATCAAAGATGAGATTCTTCCCAAGCTTAGAAGGTCCAAGTTCACTGTTAACATGGACAAAATTGGATGGAGTGATGAAGAGCTTCTGGCACTTGTTATAAGCAATCCTGATACCCTCGTACTGGAAGAGCTTCTCTACACCGCAACTCTGGTTGAAGACAACGAAGCCAAAGCTGCCATTTATATCCTGGCTGTTGAATTAGATCCTGCTTGCCTCCGCGCTCATAACAACCTGGGTGTTGCGCTTTACAATATGGGCTGGACGGGTGATGCCGCTGATCAATTCATAGCAGATGCCGCAGTATCATTCGGAGAAGCCAAAACCATTAAGGAGCATGATATCATCATGAATAATCTTGGTGCCATTGCTTTGAGGGCCGGTGAAATAGAAGCTGCTAAAGAATTGTTCACTGCTTCCATGGGAGCTGGTGCCAAGGTAAATTACAACCTGGGTATTGTTAGCATCATGGAAGGTGATTATGAAGCTGCCGTAAATTACTTTGGTAGCGAACCTTCATTTAATGCTGCACTTGCCAAGTACCTGAAAGGTGATAGCGAAGGAGCCTGGAGAATGGCTGCAAACCTGGAAAAAAGAGGTGGAATGGGTTATTACCTGCTGGCAGTGATCGCTGCTAGCCAGGACAAGCCCGAAGCTGCTCTTGAGAATCTGCAACTTGCTGTTGAGAACTGTGGTTCTGCGCAATATGTTAAAGATCGCGCCAAGAAGGACCTTGAGTTCGCCAAGCTTTTCGAAACTCCCGAATTCAAAGCAATTGTTGAGTAAGAGCTTATAACACAATCATAAAAAAAGGGGCCATAAAGCCCCTTTTTTTATGCTCTAAAGCGAAACAGCTCCCATATAACAATGCCGGCAGCCACAGATATATTCAGAGAGTGCTTGGTGCCATACTGAGGAATTTCGATGCACTGATCGCTCATATCCACCACCTGCTGATCCACACCCCTTATTTCATGTCCGAATACAAGTGCGTATTTCTGACCGCGGGTAAGTTGAACCTTGTCCAGTAAAAGGGCCCCTTCTGTCTGCTCAACAGAGAAAATCTGGTAAGCCCTTTCTTTTAATTCTGAGATGGCATCTGTGGTTTCTTCCCTGTACTCCCAGTAAACAGATTCAGTTGCCCCGAGTGCAGTTTTATGGATCTCCCTGTGAGGCGGGGTAGCCGTAATACCACACAGGTATATACCTTCCAGCCTGAAAGCATCGGCCGTACGAAACACTGAACCGATATTATTCAGGCTCCTTACATTATCCAGTACCACCATCAGGGGAACCTTATCAACCTCCTTAAACTCCTCAACACTTAGCCTTCCCAGCTCATCATTCAACAGCTTTCTCATAAGTAAAATTTCTTGAACGAAATTATAACTTTTTCCTATCTTTCTATTGTCTAAATTTGTATTGCTAAATAACCATTAACTAATTACCTACCTCATGAATATCCATGAATACCAGGGAAAGCAGATCCTTAAACAATTTGGCGTGTCGGTACCCTCAGGTGCAGTAGCCTCTACCCCCGACAGTGCAGAACAGGCCGCACGCAAAATCAAGACAGAAACCGGTGCAGATACCTGGGCTGTAAAGGCACAGATTCATGCAGGTGGTCGCGGCAAGGGTGGTGGTGTTAAAATTGCCAAATCACTGCCCGAGGTAAAGGCATATGCACGGGAAATTTTAGGAATGACCCTGGTAACCCACCAGACCGGCCCTGAAGGCAAAGTGGTCAGAAAGGTACTTGTGGAACAGGGGATCTTCTATCCGGGTGAGAGTGAACCCCAGGAATTCTATATGAGTGTTTTATTGAACCGGGAAACCGGCAAAAACATCATCATGTACTCCACTGAAGGAGGAATGGATATTGAAACTGTTGCCGAAGAAACACCGCAACTGATCTTCAAGGAAGAAGTTGATCCCGGTACCGGTCTCCAGGCCTTTCAGGCCAGGCGCATCGCCTTTAACCTTGGGCTATCGGGACAGGCCTTCAAAGAGATGACCAAATTTGCCATGGCCCTCTACACAGCCTATGAAAAGTCTGATGCCTCGCTGTTTGAAATAAATCCTGTATTCAAGACCTCAGATAATCATATTATGGCTGCTGACGCCAAAGTGAATATTGATGACAATGCACTGTACAGGCATCCGGATTATGCTGCCATGAGGGATCTGAACGAGGAGGATCCTACCGAGGTAGAGGCGGGTCAGTTCAATCTCAATTTTATAAAGCTGGATGGCAATGTGGGATGTATGGTTAATGGTGCCGGGCTTGCCATGGCAACCATGGATATTATTAAACTTTCTGGTGGTGAGCCGGCCAATTTCCTAGATGTGGGTGGAACGGCCAATGCCGAAACAGTTGAAGCCGGGTTCAGAATCATATTGAAAGACCCCAGTGTAAAGGCAATTCTGATAAATATATTTGGTGGAATCGTTCGTTGCGACCGGGTAGCAGAAGGTGTTGTGGAAGCCTACCGTACCATTGGGAAGATTGAGATTCCGGTTATTGTCAGGTTACAGGGCACCAATGCCGAAGAGGCTAAAGTACTTATAGATAATTCCGGATTGGAAGTTCACTCAGCCATCACCCTGGAAGAGGCCGCCGGGAAAGTAAAAGAGCTGGTTATTTAGTCTCAGATCAGCCTGCGCGTAAGGAGGATTTCCTCCATCTGTGCCTGGAGCCTGGAAGCTTCCTCCCTGGCTGCATCTTCAAATTTATTGGTAACATCGGCATAAATAATCGACCTGCTTGCATTTACCAGCAGGCCGCACCTGTCATTCATTCCGTATTGAGCCACTTCTTCCAGGCTACCTCCCTGGCTTCCTACGCCGGGAACCAGAAGAAAATGTTCAGGAATAAGTTTCCTGATCCTACCCAGCGCCTTAGCCTTTGTGGCACCGATCACGTACATGGTGTTGTTTACATTCCCCCATTCCGCCGATGTGCTTATTACCTTTTCAAACAGCTGTTTCCCGTCTTTCAGCTGAAGCTGTTGAAAATCTTTTGATCCCTCATTGGATGTAAGCGCCAGTAGTATGACCCACTTTCCACCCGCTTCCAGAAAAGGAGAAATACTGTCGTAACCCATGTAGGGAGAAAGTGTGATGGCGTCAAAATCAAGTGTTTTGAAAAACGCATGGGCATACATAAGTGATGTGTTCCCAATATCCCCCCGTTTGGCATCGGCGATAAGAAACAGATCCGGATAGTTTTCCCTGATGTAAGAAACAGTCATCTCCAGGCTCATATGACCTGCGGCACCAAGCATTTCGTAAAATGCCAGGTTAGGTTTATAAGCCACGGCAAACTCATGGGTAGCATCAATTATACGCTTGTTAAACTCAAATACGGGATATTCCTTGTGAAGAAGTAATCTGGGAATCTTCTTGTAATCCGTATCCAGTCCTACGCAGAGAAAGCTCTTTTTACGCTTGATATTCCTGAATATTTCTTCTGCATTCATGTGTTTCAGAATTATTGCACACCGCTCTCTTTCAACCGTTCTGCATTCTCTGCCATCTGGAGTTTATCAAGGATCTCCTGAATATCTCCGTTAATAATGGACTGAAGGTTATAAAGTGTAAGGTTAATGCGGTGGTCAGTCACCCTTCCCTGTGACCAGTTGTAAGTCCGGATTTTGGCAGAACGGTCGCCCGAAGAAACCATGGTTTTCCGCTGGGAAGAAATCTCATCCATTCGCTTCTGGTATTCCAGGTTATAGAGTCTTGACCTTAGCTCTTTCATGGCCTTATCCAGGTTTTTTAATTGCGATTTTTCATCCTGACAGGTTACCACGATCCCGCTTGGAATATGGGTCAGGCGTATGGCAGAATAGGTGGTATTGACCGACTGGCCACCCGGACCGGACGAGCAATAGGTATCCTTCCGTATGTCGGATTGTTTGACTTCGATTTCAAAATCTTCTGCTTCGGGCAGTACGGCTACTGTGGCAGCAGAAGTATGTACTCTTCCCTGAGTTTCGGTCTGCGGAACACGTTGTACCCGGTGAACGCCCGACTCATACTTCATGATCCCGTAAACACCATCGCCGTCCACATTCATAATAATCTCCTTATATCCTCCCACAGTCCCTTCAGTAAAACTGGTGGTGGAGGCCTTCCAGCCTTTCGTTTCAAAGAATTTTGAATACATCCTGTAGAGATCCCCTGCAAAGATACTGGCTTCATCACCTCCTGTTCCCGCACGTATCTCAACAATGGCACTTTTATCATCCTCCGGATCCTTGGGTAAAAGAAGCAGTTTAATGGATTCCTCCAGGGGTAAAAGCTGTTCCTGGTAAAGATCCAGCTCCTCCCTGGCCATCTCCTTTAACTCCTCATCCTTCTCCTCCGCGAGCATCTGCTTTGCGCTAGCAATATTGCTCAACAAATCCCTGTAGGCATTCATGGCATCCACTACAGGCTCCAGCTGCTTATACTCCCTGTTCAGCTTCACATACTTCTTCATATCGGAAATAATAGCCGGGTCAGTGATTAATTGGCCCACCTCTTCAAATCTTGCCCTGATTCCCTCCAAACGGGTTAAAATCATATTCTCAGCCATATGCTAAATCTCCTTAGTAATTATACTCCCCCTGCTCTCCAGCAATGGTAAGCTTCTTTTGTTCTGATTCCTCACACCTGCCCACAATCCTGGCGTCAATTCCATACTTTTCAGCCAGTTCAATGATTCCTCCGGCACTTTGTTCATCGGTATAAATCTCGAAACGGTGACCCATATTGAACACCTGGTACATCTCTCTCCAGTCTGTCCCCGACTCCTCCTGTATCATTCTGAACAATGGAGGAACAGGAAACAGATTATCTTTAATAATATGAACATTTCCTGCAAAATGCAGGACTTTGGTCTGGGCTCCTCCTGAACAATGGATCATTCCATCGATGCGCTCCCTGTACTGTTCAAGTACCTCCCTGATCACCGGAGCATAGGTCCGGGTAGGTGAGAGCACCAGTTTCCCGGCATCAAGTCCGACACTTTCAATGGTCTCGGTCAATGATCTGCTTCCAGAATATATAAGCTCGGACGGAACATCAGGATCGTAGCTTTCAGGATAAAGCCTTGCAAGATATTCCCCAAACACATCATGCCGTGCAGAAGTTAAACCATTGCTTCCCATGCCACCGTTATAGAACTTTTCATAGCTGGCCTGACCTGATGATGACAGCCCAACAATTACATTTCCGGGAACAATGCGATTCTCAATAATTTCTGAGCGCCTGGATCGGGCAACTACAGTGGAATCCACTATGATGGTCCTTACAAGGTCGCCCACATCGGCAGTCTCACCACCGGTACTGTAAACAGGAAAACCCAATTCCCGAAGTTCCGACAGGATCTCCTCTGTTCCGTTTATAATGGCGGAAATTACCTCCCCTGGAATCTTGCTTTTATTCCTGCCAATGGTTGATGAAAGCAGTATATCGCCAGTAATCCCAACGCAAAGCAGATCATCCAGGTTCATTACTATGGCATCCTGGGCAATTCCTTTCCACACCGAGAGATCTCCTGTTTCCTTCCAGTAGATATATGCCAGTGATGATTTTGTCCCTGCTCCATCGGCATGCATTACCAGGCAGTGATCGGGATCCCCGGTAAGCATATCCGGAATAACCTTGCAGAAAGCTCCAGGAAACAGGCCCTTGTCCACGTGCCTGATAGCCTGGTGCACATCTTCCTTGCCGGAGGAGACTCCACGCTGAAGGTATCGTGAAGAGTGACCCATCTTGATTAGTTTTGGGGTATATAATCCGTTGAAAGTACCCTGAATTCTGTGCGCCTGTTCACCTGGTGGGCTTTTTCCTGTAGTTCTGCACTTCCCAGCTGGTTAATAAAGCTTTCGGTCAGTACATCTCCAAGCTCCAGGAAGTCGTACTGGGCAAGCACCTTTTCATCCACCACCTTGGGCTGAGACTCTCCATATCCCTTTGCCCTTAGCCTGTCGGGTTGAATCCCCTTGGATATCAGGTAATCAACAACCGATTGGGCCCTCTTCTGAGAAAGTTCCTGGTTATCAGCAGGAGTTCCCCTGGAGTCGGTATGCGACATCAGTTCGATGGTAACATTTGGGTTATCATCAAGAGTCTCCACCAGGTTATCCAGTGAAACCATCGATTCGGGCCGCAGATCCCATTTCGCAAAGTCATAAAAGATATTGGGCAGTTCTATCACCTGGGTTATGGAAGCCAGGTAAATGGTTACCTCGAAATCCCTGCTTTGATCCATCCCGCGGGTGGATTCTCTCTCTTTCCCATTCAGATAACCGGGTAGACTGGCAATAAATACATAGTCTGTGACCGGCTTGAGCATAAAGCGAAAAGTGCCTTCCTCACCAGTGGTCGCTTCCACGGTAATACCATCGCTACCCACAGACTTGACTGTTGATCCCGGTAAAATCTGATCATTGCGTTCATCCTTCACCACCCCCGTCACAGAGAATTCAAGCGGTGGAAGGACAAATGAAAATATATCATCATTTCCCCTGCCTTTCCTGGCGGAACTGAAGAAGCCACGCTCTGCGTCAGCTTCAAACACAATTCCAAAATCATCCTCAGGCGAGTTGATAGGGGGTTTCATATTCTCCAGGTTCCAGCTGCCTGTCTCATCCCTGGTGGCCTTATAAATATCAAGTCCTCCCAGCCCTACCCTGCTGTCGGTCGAGAAATAGAGGGTACCATCGCTGTGGACATAAGGATAAAGTTCGTTTCCGGGTGTATTAATCTGTTCACCCAGGTTTTCCGGACTACCCCAGCTTCCACCCTGACCACGACTAACTTTCCAGATATCTTTCTCTCCCACTCCGCCGGGCATATCCGAAACAAAATAGAGGGTATTTCCATCGGGCGAGATGGCCGGGTGGGCCGTGGTTATACTGTCGCTCAATTCCTCCAGGACCACCTGTGGCTCTGACCAGTCCCCGCCTTCGGCACTGGCACTGAGGATCTGGCATCCCAGCTGCTGATTCTTTCCTTTCTTACAACGTGTGAAATAGAGAGTGGTAAAATCGGGAGATATACAGGGGCTGCCGTCTTCAAATTCGGAATTCAGACTCTTTACAGGAACTGGCACACTCCACTTCCCTTTTCTATCAAGGTTTGTGGAGAAAAGATCGGCAAAATTCTGTCCGGTTGCTCCATGGGTTTCATTGCCGGTGGCATCTTCCCTGGTGGAAGTAAAATATACCTCCGTAAAGCTTTCGCTGGCATAGGCCGGGCTAAAATCCCTTTCCCTGGAATTAAAATAGCGCATATTCTCAACAATATATGCTGTGGGATTATCCTTCCAGCTAACAGCTGCTTCGCAGGACTCTATTCCAACTGTACCGCGTGGATCATCCGGAACCAGTTCCATATACTTCTTAAATTCCTCCCTGGCTTCATCGTACTTCTCATTCATTAGCATCATCTGACCATACCTGAGGAAGATGATGGGATCCTGGTAATCCTCCCTTACCGCCTTCCTGTACCAGAGTTCCGCAGAGCGGGCATCGCCAAGAATCCTGTAACATTCGCCGATCCTGAACAGAATTGCGGTTTTCTGATTCTTGTCGTTCACCTTATTCACGGCATTTTTGTACAGATCAATGGCTTCAAAATATTCTCCGGCATTGAATGCGGCCTGAGCCTTTGAATCTTTTTGCTTCTTCTGCCCTTCAACAGGATTACCAAGCAATAAAGTGGTCATAATGACCAGTGAAAATATTCTGATATATCTGTTCATTTTCGCTTGCCTTTTACAATTTGATAAAATTACCATTTTTTCTATGATAATAAAACGTAAAAAGCCCCCCGTAAATTACGGAGGGCTTAAATGAATATGGCTTGAAAGGTAGAGATTAACTTGTAAACAGCAACTCCCTGTACTTGGGCAATGGCCAGATCTCATCATCCACAATAAGCTCCAGCTTATCAATATGGTAGCGGATCGAATCCAGGTAAGGAGCCACATTTTTGGAGTAAGCTTTGGCTTTTGCCTTCTCGTCGTCCAGCTTATTTGCTGCTTTTCTGGCGTCGACCATTTCGTTCACGCCTGTCTTGATGGCCGTAACATGATCCGAGATCTCCTTGATCAGCTCAATCCTGTTTCCTGCCAGTGATTTATACTCTTCGCCGTAGATCTCTTTTAAGCCAAGGACATTTTGCACCAGCCTGTTCTGGTACTTCACTGCCGTTGGTACTATATGATTCATGGCAATATCGCCCAGTACCCTGGCTTCTATCTGGATCTTTTTGGTATACTCCTCAAACAAGACCTCAACGCGACCCTCTAGTTCAACCTCGGTGAAAATTCCAAGGTCGAAGAAGAGCTTCTTGGATTTGTCACTTAGGTAGGCTGAAAGTGCTTCCGGAACATCAGTGACATTGGTAAGGCCACGTTTTGCAGCCTCCTTAATCCAGGCATCACTGTAGTTATCACCCTCAAATCGAATGGTCTTGGAGGCTATGATATACTCCCTGAGTACCTGGAAAATAGCTTCATCCTTTTTTACACCATCTTCTACCAGGGCCTCAACCTGCCTATTGAATTCGATGAGCTGACCGGCAACGGCAGCATTTAATGCAGTCATTGGCATAGCAGGGTTGGTACTGCTACCGACAGCCCTGAATTCGAAACGGTTCCCTGTAAAGGCAAAGGGCGATGTACGGTTCCTGTCCGTATTGTCGAGAAGAATTTCCGGAATCTTTCCAATATCCAGCTTAAGGGCGGTTTTTTCATCCGGGGTCATCTTCTTGGAAGTAACCTGCTCTTCCAGCTGGTCGAGCATGGCCGATACTTCAGATCCCAGGAAGCAGGAGAGGATGGCAGGAGGTGCTTCGTTTGCCCCAAGACGATGAGAGTTGGGAGCTGAAGCGATACTGGCGCGCAGCAGATCCTGGTACTCAAATACAGCTTTCACACTACAAACTACAAAGGTGAGGAACTGAAGGTTTGATTTCGGATTCTTTCCGGGTTTGTGAAGAACAATACCTGTATCAGTAGCAAGTGACCAGTTATTATGTTTACCGCTTCCATTGATCCCTTTGAAAGGCTTCTCATGAAAAATTACCCTGAATCTATGGTGCCTGGATACCTTTTTCATCAGGTCCATGATCAATGCGTTGTGATCCACAGCCAGGTTACACTCTTCAAACACGGGAGCAAGCTCATACTGGTTTGGAGCCACCTCGTTGTGACGGGTCATAACGGGAATTCCCAGTTTATATGCTTCCGATTCCAGATCATGCATAAAGGCCGTTACCCTTTCAGGAATGGACCCAAAATAATGATCGTCCAGCTGCTGATCTTTGGCCGAAGCATGACCCATGAGGGTACGCCCGGTTAGGGCCAGGTCGGGCCGGGCATAATACAATGCCTCATCGATAAGGAAATACTCCTGCTCCCAGCCCAGGTTGGCATTCACCCTGGTCACGTTTTTATCAAACAACTGGCAGACTTCAGTGGCCGCCCTGTCGACCACACTAAGTGTTTTCAACAGGGGAGTTTTGTGATCCAGCGCCTCTCCGGTGTAGGAGATAAATACGGTGGGTATACAAAGGGTGTTATCTATTATGAAGGCAGGGGAAGTAGGGTCCCAGGCAGTATAACCACGTGCTTCAAAAGTATTCCTGATTCCTCCACTGGGAAAGGAGGATGCATCGGGTTCCTGCTGAGCCAGGGCACCACCGGAAAATACCTCCACAACTCCGCCATATTCGTTAACCTGTATAAAAGCATCATGCTTCTCTGCAGTTCCTCCAGTCAGGGGCTGGAACCAGTGAGTGTAGTGGGTAGCTCCCCTTTCTATAGCCCAGGACTTCATACCTGAAGCAACAGAATCTGCTTTCTTTCTGTCAATGGGTGATCCTGTATCCATTGCATCCATTACATGCTGAAATGAATCCTTTGAAAGGTACTTCTGCATCTTCACTCTGTCAAACACGTTGATCGCATAATAGTCCGAAGTTTTGTCGGACGGTGGTGTCACATGCAAGGGTTTTCTGTTGAATACCTGCTCCAGAGCTTTAAACCTTATTACCGCCATAATAAAAATAAATTAAGTTAGTATAAAAAAATTAGGGTTTGCCTCTGCAAATATATCTACTTTTTCGTTTATACCCCCATTTTTTTAATCATATTGGAATTTTTTTTACTTTTTATAGATATTACCCCATGTTTTTAAGGCATCAGGAGTAAATTTTGTTGTTTTTACAAAAAAAGCCGCCAGAAAAAATCCGGCGGCTTTTTGTATTGGCTTTGCTTTTATACCTAGCTCATCTCCTGAACATAATATTTATAAAACAGAGGTATGGTTTCTATCCCTTTGTAGAAATTAAAGAGAGGGTAGTTTTCGTTGGGCGAATGAATGGCATCCGAATCCAGTCCAAATCCCATCAATATGGATTTGATTCCCAGCACCTCCTCAAAATCAGATACGATGGGAATACTTCCTCCACTGCGAACCGGGATGGGTGTTTTACCAAAACTCTCCTCAATGGCCTTGCTTGCAGCCCTGTATGCCGGAAAATCGATGGGTGTTACATAGCCCTGTCCCCCGTGCAGGCTCCTGACCTTCACTTTTGTTCCCTTCGGGGCAATGCTTTCCATATGCCTGATAAATAGTTCATCGATCTTCTTTGAATCCTGATTGGGAACCAATCGCATGGAGATCTTGGCGTATGCCTTGGATGGCAATACTGTTTTTGCACCCTCTCCGGTATAACCAGACCAGATCCCGTTTACATCCAGGCTGGGCCTGATGCCTGTTCGCTCATTGCTTGAATATCCTGCTTCCCCTACCGCATCATCAATATCCAGCGCTTCTTTATACTCCACCAGGCTGAATGGTGCCTTGGCCATCTGTGCTCTTTCAGCATCCTCCACCTCCTGGACCTCATCATAAAATCCGGGAATAGTTATATGATTGTTTTCATCGGTCAGGGAGGCTATCATTTTTGCCAGCAGGTTGGCAGGATTTCCAACAGCACCACCATAGAGGCCCGAGTGCAGGTCCCGGTTGGGACCGGTAACTTCCACCTCCAGGTAACTGAGTCCTCTCAGGCCAACGGTAATGGAAGGTATATCCTGGGCAATCATTGTTGTATCAGAGATCAGGATGATGTCTGCCTTCAGCAAATCCTTGTTCTCTTTACAAAACTGCTTCAGACTTGGAGAACCTATTTCCTCTTCACCCTCAATCATAAACTTCACATTGCAGGTGAGTGTTCCTGAAGCATTCATCAGCTCAAAGGCCTTAACATGCATAAAAAGCTGGCCCTTATCATCATCTGCTCCCCTGGCAAAGATTTTCCCATCCCTGACCTCGGGCTCAAAGGGAGGTGAATCCCAGAGATCCAGTGGTTCCACAGGCTGAACATCATAATGACCGTAAACCAGTACGGTGGGCAGCGACTCATCAATCAATTTATGGCCATATACCACCGGCCATCCAGAGGTCTCCTTAACTTCCACATGATCGGCTCCTGCTTTCAGCAAGGTCTCCTTAATATACTCAGCTGCCTTGATCATATCATCTTTAGCCTCTGCAATGGAACTAACGGATGGAATTCTGATCAAATCAAACAGCTCTTCCAGAAAACGCTCTTTGTGGGCATCCACATAATCTTTTATTGCTTTCATAATGCCTGAATTATATTAATTATTACAATTTAGTTGACTTCCTCTCATTGAGCTCCCTGTAGACAATTTCAAGCTCCTTATAAAACTCCTCTCCATAAACTCTGATCAGCGGATCTTTCAGGAACCTGAAAACGGGGACCCCCTCTTTTTTCCCCAGGATGCGGGCAGGTTCACAAATGCTCCACTGGTGATAATTCAGTGCGATGCCCTGCCTGAGTTTCGCCACCCTGATTGGGTAAAGATGGCAGGAGACCGGCTTCCTGAATGTTATAGCTCCTTCATCATAGGCCTGTTCAATGGCACAGCGCGCAATAGCACCCTCAAATACTGTATAAGCACATTCTTCCCTGCCCACCAGTGGGGTTACCTTATCATTCTCCATATCTATTACCCATGCTCCCTGCTCCCTCATGGCTCTTTTTCCTTCAGCCCTCATAAATGGCAGGATGGACTCAAGCTGCGCGGATAGCAAAGCGGCCTCGTCATCTTCAAGAGGAGCTCCCGAATCGCCAATTACACAACAATTCCCCTCACACTTTTCCAGGTGACATATAAAATGCTTCTCAAACAGCTCCCGGCTAATGATCTTTTCCCCGATCTGAATCATAAAAAGGTTCTAATAAAAGACAAATGTGCAAAAAAAAGTGCTGCTCTACTGCCTATTTCATAACATCTCAATTGTTAAATATCAGATATAAGAGAAATTTTTATTGCTTGATTATATGGTGATTAAATATTCTTGTTTAATCATTTATGTTAATTTATTAAACATTTTGATTCTATTCCTGTTTAATGTTCAAAGCAAATATTTAAACAATAACGATTATGAAAACGAAAATGGTAAAGCTTACATTGATGATGCCATGGTTACTGTAGTCGATATCAAAGCAGATAATGGCGTTGTTCATGTTATTGATGCAGTAATGACACCACCGGCTGAGACGGCTCATTCCAGTGGCCCAAGCAGTGCTAAATCCAGTCAGGGTTGTGATAATTAAACAGAATCATTAGTGGTAGTGATTGTGAAGTAGTGATTGTGTAGTAGTGAATGTGAAGGCCATCCGCATAAGTGGATGGCCTTCCTAAATTGCTATCTTTGCGCCATGAGGAGAGTGCTTTTAACACTGGGCTTGATTGTCATGTCGTGGACAGTGGGTAGTTCCCAGCTTACCTACCTGGGCCGACCCGATTTCCTGGAGCAAGTTGTGATCTGCTTGAAAAATACCTATGGTTTCTCCTTTGACGAAGCAAAAAGAATCCAGTCTTCGCTAGCTTCAGCTACTCCAGAGCATCCCGCTCCTATATTCCTGGAAGCACTGATCGTCTATTGGGAGAATTTTCCCCTTTCACCAGCAGATAAGGCCTCTGATCAATTTGTAGACCTGCTGGACAAGGTCACGGACCAGGCCGGAGTGCTTATGAAAGACACGCTGACCTATACGGAAGGTGTCTTTTTTGATTTGTTCGGGCGGGCTTTCAAAGCCATGTTCTGGGCCGACAATGGGAAGTCAGGGAAGGTAATTGGTGACCTGGGGAATATGTACCGTTTTACAAAAAAGGGATTTGATCTGAAGGAGGAATTTGTTGAGTTCTATTTCTCCTCGGGACTCTACAACTATTATATAGAAGCTTACCCGGAAGCACACCCGGCCTATAAACCTCTGGTTTCATTTATGCATAAAGGAGACCGGGAACTGGGTCTTGAACAGCTCTATTATGCCACCAATCATGCCGTTTTTCTGAATGTGGAATCCATTCTGTTTATGTCCATAATCCAGCTAAAATATGAAGGGAACCTGGATTCGGCAGCATTCTATGCGGAAAGGCTTGTAAGTGAATATCCCCTTAATACCTTCTTCCGGGGTCACCTGATCCTTATCCTCCTGCACCAGCACAGCTATGAAAAGGTAAAAAGCTTATTGTTGGAAAGTAAAGATCAGGAAGACAGCTATTACGAGATGATAAGAACTCTGGCTGTAGCGTTTCTGGCAGATCAAGAGTCAGGAGATGATATCAGTGCCAGAACAGGGTACCTGGACTGCATTGAAATGGCAGAGACATTTGGACCCTTTGCCGATACGTACAAAGCCCTGAGTTATATGGGATTATCAAGGCTGTATGAGAAACAGGGACTTTCGCGCGAATCCGAGAATTATGCTCGTAAAGCTTCCCGCTACACCTCCTATGATTTTATTCTTGACGAGAAGAACGGGTCCAGGTAATCAGCCAAACCCCGGCCAGGGTCAGCAGTCCCCCCACAAGCTGGACACCCGTAGGGAACACACCCAGGAATATCCAGGCCAGTATAAGCGTCCATACTCCTTTAGTACTGATAATCAGGGAAGTTTTTGTGGCCTCAATCAACTTTAGAGCCTGGTAGGCAAAAATAATCACAATCAGTGTCTCCAGCAAAGATCCCAGCGCCAGGTCCTTCCAGATACTCATAGAAACAGGAAGCATATCGCCACTTTGCAGAAACAAAATAGTCATTACCAGAGCCAAAAGGCAGGAGCGAATCAGGGACATATACCCGGGTATCAGCAGCCGGTGCCAGCGGCGCCCCACTATGGTAGCCACCGAGAAAAGGAATGCTGCGCCAATCACATATACAGATCCAGGGTCAATAAAGCCGGCGAATCCACCCTCCCTGTAATTAATTACAAAGATTCCCATAATTGTGATGATAATGCCAATCACCTGGGTAGTGCGAAATCTCTCTTTAAGCAGGAGGATACCCATCAGGGTAACGAAAACCGGACCTATATTCCCGATAAAAGATACAACGGCCGGATTTTCCATTGCCTTAATGGCCAGGTAAAAGAGCCCGGTTGCCGTACCTTCCAGAACTGCAATCACCAATGCCACAACGGTTTTACCCCTGGTCTCTCCCTTCACATTTCTGTAATCGCGCCTCAGAAAAAACCAGATACCATTCCACAGGACCCCCATGGAGAACCAGAGCATCCCAAATTGCAGCATGGACAGCTGATTCAGTACCGATTTGCTGAATACAAAAGAAGCTGCCAGGGCCAGGGATGCACCTAAAGCATAGAAGTAACCATTTGTCTGATGACGATTCATTTCTTACTTTCAGTCCTGGAAATCCGCGCCAAATTAGTGAAAAGGGATGACAAACACGAAAACCAGGAGTTCAAGGAAAATACCGGATGTTGAGACACTTCAGAAGGGGAATGGATACAAAATGATCCTGGAACTTGATTTCAATGAAATAATTCCTTTTGTTTTCTCAAACATCCGAAAGGCCAGTCTGAGCTCCTTCTTTTATCTGATCATCAATTTTGCATCCCTGGTTTTTATTATTGGCTATGCCCTGTGGAGTGTGAATGCCGGACACACTGGCATCGGAAGGGTGATTCTCCAGGTCCTTGCAGGGATTCTGGCAGGAAGTATACTGGTGATTCCTCCCCATGAATTACTTCACGGCCTCGCCTACCGGATTCTGGGCGCCCGGAATATCAAATTTGGAGTGGATCTTCAGCAGTTTATTTTTTACGTTACCGCCCACCGCTTCCCCATTTCGAAAAGAGAACTAGCCTTCCTGGCCATGACCCCCTTTGTTATTATAAACCTTGTGCTTATTGTAATTACAGTGTTATGGGCCCCCCGGATCACACTGCTCTCCGCCTCCCTCCTCCTAAGTCACAACATTATGTGCATAGGCGATTTTGCCATGATCAGTTATGCCTTCAGACAAAAGCAAGAGCTCTACACCTTTGATGATACTGAGAAGAAACGTAGTTATTTTTTCGAAAGAAAGGACCAGGTTCTTTCCTGATCAGATACTTCTGTGATTAGACGTATTGTGCAGTTTTTCCTGCAGCATTCTGGCCTTTTTCGCCTTCTTTTTGCTGACTTCAAATGCGGAGGAATCAATCTCAAAAGCCTTCATATAGCTAAGGTAAGCTTCCTCGTACTGTTTGGTGGCCATGAAATAGTCCCCTTTGGAATCGTAGGGATTTGCCTGATCAGGCGCCAGCCTGATATAGGTATCCAGGGCCTTTTCTGCATTTTCATAATCCTCCAGCTCCATATAAGCATATCCCAGCTGGTTGTAAGCCAGAGGAAAATCGGGACATACCCGCGTGGCACGCTTAAGGGAGACGATGGCACCTTCATAGTCCTTAAAATACATTTGCTGGAGGAGGTATAAAATTTTATGGGTCTGAGGATCGGAAGGGTACATATCAATCAGGTTCTGCAAGTGTACCACGACCTTTTCTTCCTGTCCATCCACCAGGTACTTAAGGGCAGACCTGATTTCCTCTTCTGCGGGATTAAGCTGAGCTTCAGATTGGAAGGCCTTTTCGGCAGCTTTCTTGGATTCCTTGCTGGACATATAATACAGCCAGAAATAGGACATAAAAAAATCAGGGTCTAACTCAACAGCAGTATAAAAACTGTGCCAGGAAAGACTATGTTTAAACTGATCAAAAGCCACGACCCCTGTCTCATAAAGTTCCAGAGCCAGTTCCGAATCGGTGGTCACAGGCATAACCGAAGCCGGTTTCTCCCCGGCACACCCGCTTATTAAAAGACTGGAAACAGTCAAGCCCAGGGTTAAAATCTTTAACCTCATTTTCTTAAAGTTTTCCAATCTTACGTCCAATTCAAAAGTAGTACTTTTCCAGACGATTGTCAAATCGGCTTGATAAAGAGCAGAAAATGAATCACTAAGGGCACTTTATGACACATCAATGGTCCTAATATGCATATTTATGTATAGACAGATTATTTTGTGTACTCTTCAATAATGGCCTTTACATCATCGGGAGCAACCCGTCCATAGGTTTTATCTCCCACAAGTACTACGGGTGCCAGTCCGCATGCACCCACACAACGCAAACAACTGAGTGAGAACAAACCATTCACATCCGTTTCTCCCACTTCAATCTCCAGCTGCTTCTTAAACTCGCTCAATACAGTCTCTGCACCCCTTACGTAACATGCCGTACCGGTACAGATCGAGATGGGGTATTTCCCTTTGGGAATCATGGTAAAGAATGAGTAGAAGGTAACCACTCCATATACTTTTGCAGCGGGCAAGGCCATCTTCTCAGCTATGACTTCCTGAACCTCAGCAGGCAAATAGCCAAAGGCAGACTGACATTGGTGCAGGACATTAATCAATTCGCCTTCCTGCATATCAAAGGAATCACATATGGCATGGATCTTATCCACCTGATCCTGCCTGAGTTCTATTTTAACGCTTGACATAACTATCTATATTATAACCTGTTAAACCTGGAATATCTTTTTTCGCGTATCAAAGTAGTGCGTATGCAACAATACATGGGCCTTCTCACTTAAAGGTTCTCCCAGGAACTCATCATAGAGCTTAAGGATGTACGGATTCTCATGGGATTTCCGGATAACTTTCCCTTCATCCTCCTTGTAGATGGCTTTTGTCCTGGCCTTCAGAATGGAAGCATCTCCATGATGAAGGGGCTGACCACCTCCACCGATACATCCACCGGGACAAGCCATCACTTCAATGGCGTGGTACTGTGACTTTCCGGCTCTGACATCATCTAAGAGTTTCCTGGCATTGCCCAATCCATGTGCAATCCCAATATTGATATCCAGTCCATCGAAATCGACCTTGGCAGAACGGATTCCTTCCATTCCCCTGAGCTGTACAAAATCCACATTTTCCAGTGTTTTCCCCGTTTGAAGCTCATAGGCAGTACGCGTAGCTGCTTCAATCACACCACCCGTTGCTCCGAAAATCACTCCTGCTCCGGAGGACTCACCCAGAGGAGCATCAAATTCATCCTCCGGCAGCTTATTAAGGTCCATGTTGGCCTGCTTGATCAGGTGGGCCAGCTCACGGGTAGAAATGCTGTAATCCACGTCCGGATTCCCATCCATTGCAAACTCATCACGCTGACACTCATATTTTTTGGCCAGGCAGGGCATAATGGAGATCACCACCATGTCCTTCCTGTCTACCTCGATCTTATCGGCAAAATAGGTCTTGGCAATGGCGCCAAACATCTGCTGGGGTGAGCGGGCCGTGGAAGGCACATCCTTCAGATCAGGATAGTTATATTCGAAGAAGTTTACCCAGCCCGGACAGCAGGAGGTTAGAATGGGCAGTTGCACAGTCTCGTCGCCCTCCAGATGCCTTTTCAGACGTCCCAGCAATTCGGTTCCCTCCTCCATAATGGTAAGGTCGGCTGCAAAATCGGTATCAAACACATAATCAAATCCAAGCTGTTTCAGGGCCGAAACCATCTGGCCGGTTACCCGTGTTCCGGGCTCCATGCCAAACTCCTCACCCAGGGCCGCTCTTACGGCCGGAGCAGTCTGAACCACCACCGTTTTGGTCGGATCATTGAGGGCTGCAATCACTTTGCCTGTATGATCCACCTCGGTAAGTGCCCCCGTAGGACACACGGCCACACACTGCCCGCAATAAGTGCAGGGAGAGTGCTCCAGGTTCATCTCAAAGGCAGGGGCCACCACTGCTTCAAAACCGCGATTTACGGCATTCAGTGCACCCACAGTCTGAAAGTCATTGCACATGGTCTCGCACCGGCGGCACATGATACATTTGTCCAGGTCCCTGATAATGGAGGGAGAGGTATCCAGCCTGTAAGTCGACATTTCGGCATACTCCTGGCCGGGTATCTCCCTGATTCCCAACTTGACGGCCATATCCTGCAGATCGCAGTTCCCTGATTTGGCACAGGACAGGCAATCCTTTGGATGATCCGAAATGATTAGTTCCATCACGGTCCTGCGTGCATTAATTACCCGCATGCTATTGGTTTTGACTACCATGCCTTCAGCCACATCGGTGGAACATGAAGGGGCCAGGTTTCTCCTGCCCTCAACCTCCACGGAGCATATTCTGCAACCTCCAGGTTTATTCTCAATATTCAGATCTTTCAGATCCATGTAACAGAGGATCGGTATATCAATATCCAGCTGTTTGGCGGCTTTATAGATGGTGGTACCCGCAGGCACCTCCACCTTATTTCCATCTATTGTAAGTTTAACTAGACTCATCTCTCTCAACATTATTTTAAGATCACTGCATCGAATTTACATTTCTCCATACATGCACCACACTTGATACATGTATCTGGATTGATCAGGTGTGCTTCTTTTCGCTCCCCTGATATACATCCAACCGGACAGGCTCTGGCACAGGCAGTACAGCCAATACAGTTCTCCTCCACGATAAAATACTCCAGCAGATCGGTACATACTCCCGATGGACATTTCTTTTCCGTCACATGGCTCAGGTACTCATCGGGGAAATTATCCATGGTAGAGAGTACGGGGTTGGGTGAGCTCTGGCCCAGTCCACACAGGGAGGTGTCTTTGATAACATCTCCCAGGTTCCTGAGGCGGAGAAGATCACTTTCCTCCCCCTTACCTTCACATAATCTCTGGAGCAACTCATGCAGGCGCTTGTTCCCGATCCTGCAGGGGGCACACTTTCCACATGATTCTTCCACGGTAAAATCGAGGTAGAAGCGTGCAATGGAGACCATGCAATCGTCTTCGTCCATCACGATCATACCTCCCGATCCCATCATGGAGCCATTGGCCACCAGGTTTTCATAATCAATGGGAGTATCCAGGTGCTTCTCGGTCAGACATCCGCCGGATGGCCCCCCTGTCTGCACCGCCTTAAACTTCTTCCCATCCTTAATTCCCCCGCCAATCTCGAAAATGACTTCCCTCAGGGTGGTCCCCATGGGGACTTCGATCAGTCCCACGTTATTAATCTTACCCGCCAGGGCAAATACTTTGGTTCCCTTGGAAGTCTCTGTACCAATACTGTTAAACCATTCCGCTCCCTTTTGGATGATCGCAGGAACATTGGCCAGGGTTTCCACATTGTTGACATTGGTTGGCTTTCCCATATAACCGCTTTCGGCCGGGAAAGGAGGCTTCAGGGTAGGCTCACCCCTGTCTCCTTCCATGGAGTGGATCAGGGCGGTCTCTTCTCCGCAAACAAAGGCTCCTGCTCCATATTTCAAATCAATATCGAAGTTGAAACCTGAACCGAGAATATCCTTACCCAGCAAGCCATACTCCCTGGCCTGGGCAATGGCAATTTTCAGACGGGCAATAGCCAGAGGATATTCTGCCCTGATATAAACATATCCCATATCTGCTCCGATACAATGCCCTATGATGGCCATGGCCTCCAGAACAGAATGGGGATCACCTTCCAGGATGGAGCGATCCATAAATGCACCGGGATCGCCCTCATCGGCATTACAAACCACATATTTCTGATCGGATTCATTCTTCCGGGCAAAATCCCATTTCAGTCCGGCCGGAAAACCAGCTCCTCCCCTTCCTCTCAGTCCCGAGGCCTTCATTAATGCAATGGTCTCTTCGGGAGTCTGATTGGTTAGCGCCTCACCAAGTGCACTATAACCATCCCTCGCTATGTACTCATCAATTATTTCCGGATCGATTACGCCACAATTCCGAAGGGCAATCCTCAGTTGCTTCTTGTAGAAACCCATATGTTTGGAGTCCTCCACATGCGTCTTGGTTTCCGGATCGGTATAGAGCAGGCGCTCCACCCTTCTCCCCTTAACCACATGTTCCTCCACAATCTCTTCCGCATCTTCAGGCTTCACCTGGGTGTAGAAAGTATTGTCGGGCATTACTTTAACAATGGGACCCTTTTCACAGAATCCGAAGCACCCGGTCATGATCACCTGGACCGTATCCTCAAGACCCTGTTTTGAAAGCTCCTTTTTCAGCTTCTCCGAAATGACGTCGCTCTCCTGAGACTTACATCCGGTGCCACCGCAAACAAGCAAATGCATGCTGTATTTTGACATAAGATTCCTCCTTTTAATCTATTGTTTCATAGTTTACCGGGATGATTCCATCCACCAGCTCACCACTTTTGATATATTTCTCAATAATTTCGTCGGCTTTCTCCCTGTTAACACCACCAAACACAAAGGGCTCAGCACCGGGAAGTGTCACTTCGATGGTAGGTTCAGCATAGCAATAGCCCATACACCCGACCTGGGTAACAATGGCATCAACACCACGCTTCTCGAGAGCTTCAGTCATAAACTCCATGGTTTCTTTGGCACCGGAGGCAATTCCACAGGTAGCCATAGCCACTTTAACCTGCACCAGGTTTTCAGCAGCTTCTCCCTTCTCCCGGGTTTGCAATCCAGATTGCTTTTCATCGCGGATCTTTTTCAGATCTGCCAGCGATTTAATCTTGTTCATAATGCTTACTTATTGATTCTCTAATTACTATAAAGTTATATGATAGTATTCTACTTTCAATGATTTGCTACTCCAATTCAAGCTCCTCCATGTTATTTCTAATCATTCTTTTTAATGCTGAAGTCAACTCCATTCCCCGGATAGTTTCCACCTCCAGGGATTGCCTGATTTCTGTAGTTGATATGGAAAAATCTCCCTTCCAACTATTACAACTCAGTTCCCATTCAATACCGGGATAAGAGGTGACCAGAAGAAGCCAGCATCCCTCCAGATCACCAAGGGGCTGCCTGTCGGGATGACTAAGGCAATAAGATGCCTCCACCATGGTCCCCAGTGCTTTTTCTGACTCAATTTTCAATTCTCCACCGCTCATTTCGGCATGCTGACGAAGAAGCGGAATACCAAGGCCCACTTTGCGGGTGATGCGGGAAGTGTAAAAAGGATCACTTACCTTGCTAAGCTCTTCCCTGCTCATCCCCTTTCCATTATCCTCAATTCGTATTTGGAGCCGATCTGTTGTTTCATCGCCCAGCACAGAAACACGCACCCTGTCGGCTCCGGCTGCAATGCTGTTTTCTGCGATATCCAGTATATGTAAAGCGATCTCCTTCATCATTCTACAATTCAAGAACCATTCTGCCATCTTCTCCCCTGAGGGCCATTCGAAGCTCACTGAAATTCCTGGTCTTCATCGCATACCTGTTTCCGGACCGGCCTATATCCTCTATAAAATGTGCATCTGAATTCTGGATCAGGGTAAATTCCTTCAGTTCGGGATAGGCATGTTGAGCTGCCCCGGGGGAAGTACGTCTCCAGAGTTCCACAGCATCAGCTTCAAGATCTTCAGGAAAGAAACCCAGCTGGGAATAGAGACCGTTCATGGTCCTGTCTATATGTGCCGGAACAAACAGTCCGCCCAACTCATGCACCAGATCAGCCGCCTCTCCAATACTCCATTTTAGTCCGGGATAAAGAGAATGGCCAATTTCTTTCACGATCTGCTCCTGCTCATTCACGATCACCTGGTGCCCGAAAAGCGAGTTGTCATTTGGAATTTTCACATAATTCTGTTCCAGCTCCTCTTGAAATGTACTCAGTTGTTCATCGGTATCAAAGAACGTCAGGCAGTGAATCTCCTCCCTGGTATTAATCTCTGCACCATACACCACCCAGATCCCCAAGCCAGCTCCAAGCTCCCTTGTTAACCTGGCATGACCACAGTGGTTATGGTCAGTCACTGCAATAATATCCAGTCCCTTCTCCGCTGCCTTTTCCACAATATTCCCGGGGCTCATTTCCAGGTCCCCACAGGGGGATAGAACCGTATGGATATGCAGATCGGCAAGGTAGGTGTTCATTCCTTATTCAGCAATTGATATAACTTCCCTGTAATGGTGAAGGTGTCCTCACTGGTCCCCAGGATAGCAACTCCCTCTTCCCTGGCTTTCTCCAACACAGCCATGTCGGGTTCAATCCCCTTCACCAGAAGAACAGCCGCAAGCTCTTTCAATGATGCAATGGCAAGTACATTGACGTGCGACTGAAGGGTGATCCACAGCTCTCCCTCCCTGGCATGACCCATCACATCACTTAACAGATCGGACACATATCCACCACTCAGCTCTGTTGAGTCCAATGCCTCGCCTGTAAATACTTTAAGCTCCAGCTCCTTTACTATCTGTTCTGTTGTCATCATTTTTGCTTAGACTTCTTACTTACTCTGACTTCTGTAACTTCTATCTTTTCCCCATATGGACCCGTTTATCTCGTCGGCCTCCTCCAGGCTGAGCCTGCCATCACTTATATAAAGTTCCTGCAGGAACAGGCACCAGGTGGGCAGGGCCTTCTCCTGTACAATATCTTCGGCCAGTGCCCTGCAGGTGGGAGATCCGCATGCCGCACAATCAATCCCGGGCAGCACCTTCAATAACTCCTCCAGCATATGCATCTTCTTCATGGCCACAGATCTGTCTGGATCCAGGGCAAGCATGGAGCGGGCCTGAATCTTATCCAGAGCGAACAGGGTCTGGTCAAAAGAAGCGGGTGTAAATTGCCCGGCAGTCTCATTAGAAGCTCCTGTTGCTCTCCGGTTCAAACGCTCCACGGTAAGAAAGCGGTTTTCGCTGATCAACACCCCCCCGGCACAGCTCTCATCACAGGCTCTCAATTCAAGGAAATCAATATGACTCTCCTCAGTCTCTTCGAGCCTCTCCAGGAACTCTGTCACATTACGAATTCCATCAACTGCCAGACAACGACCAATTTGATGCTCCGATTCGCCCCGGGTCAGGCTCCAGAGAATTCCCTTTGAATCCAGTTTCTCGCTATCCGGGCCGGCTGCTTCCCTTACCTCGTTATTCATGATCAGTTGGAGCAACTTGTTATAGATGTACTCCATATTAATAACCCCGTTTACCGATGAGACCTCTTCCCCAACAGGACTCTTGATGGAAGCTATTTTGGCAGCACAGGGAGTGATATAAAAAATCCCTATCTCATCTGGATCATACCCTGCTTCCTCCATCTGCTTTCTGTAAAAAATGGCTGCCACATCTGATGGTGGTTTGACACCTATCAGGTGATCAACCAGGGAGGGGAATCTCACCTGGATCAGGCGCACTATGGACGGGCAGAAGGTGGAAATAGCAGGCTTCTCAATTGCGGGATCTCCGGTAATTCCATCGTAGCCCTGCTGCACCAGTCCCACCACACTGTCGATCTCAAAAATATGTGTAAATCCCAGGCGCTTCATTCCCCCGAATATGTCGCCCGTAAGTATATGTGAAGGAAACTGTCCAATAAACACTGAAGGAACCAGGGCGATGCGAACCTTGTAATTAAATATCTCCTGGAAATCATCCTGTTCAATGAGAATTGCCGATACCGGACACGCCTTACAGCAGTTGCCACAATCCACACAGCGCTCCTCACTAATAAGGGCCTTACCATCTCTGACACGTATGGCCTGGGTAGGACAGACAGTCATGCAATGGGTACAACCAATGCATAGCTCGTCTACTACCTTCAGGGCATGATGAAAGGTGCTTTGTGATTCCATCTGTTTCAATCTCTTAAATCATTGCTAATCCTTACCAGGGTCCCCTCTCCCGGGATACTCTCTATATGCAGATTGTCACTGTTTCTTTTAATGTTGGGCAGTCCCATTCCGGCTCCAAAACCCATTTCCCGGACCTCCTTCGAAGCAGTAGTGTAGCCCTCTTTCATGGCCTGTTCAATATCCGGGATTCCCGGTCCGCTGTCCTTTACTGTCAGCATAATCCTGTCGGCCTCAATCACAGCTTCAATTTCTCCTTTGCTGGCATGTGCCACCACGTTAACTTCAGTCTCGTAAAGGGCAATAACCACCCTCTTTATCCTTCCGGCAGGAACATCCAGCTGTTTCAGAACCCGCTTTACAGCACTGGAAGCCTTGCCGGCATTCACAAAATCACCTCCCTCGATATGATACTGCAGGATCATTAATAGACAGGTTTAATGCCAGCTTCATAGAGCATCCCGGAAATCTTGTAGAGGGAATAACTGCTCTGAATCAAAACAATATCATGTTCATTTGCCAGTTCAATCATTTCCTGGCTCACTTCCTTGTTACGACCAATAATAAGCTCCCTTATATCAGACATCTCGGCTGTGCGAATTGACTGTAAATTGGAAAGGCCTGTAATCAGGATGGTCTTATGATAATCGCCTGTCAAAACATCACTCATCAGGTCGGATGCAAAGGCATGATCAACCTCATTGCTTAAATCCAGTCCGGGTGTTAAGACTTTAGCCATCAGTAATTCTGCGATATCTCCGATCTGAATACCCATGTGGAATCCTATTTGCTGTTATTTCTTTCACACATACAGGGAAAAAAATATGGTCTTCTGTGACACAAAGATACAACAAAAGATTTTACACGAATCATGCCCCCGGTCTTAACCATTAAGTTATAATAATTCTAAATAAATTGGACGGATTCATTAACTTGTACCATGGCAGAACTTATACGTTGCGGATGGTCTGTTTCAGACCCCATATACATAGATTACCACGACAGGGAATGGGGAGTTCCGCTAAGGGATGACCGCAGACAGTTTGAGTTCCTTGTCCTGGAGTCGGCCCAGGCGGGGCTAAGCTGGCTTACTATTCTCAAAAGACGGGAAGGCTACACCAGACTATATGAAGGTTTCGATCCGGAAAAGGTGGCGCGTTTTGACGAGGCCCGCATACAGGCCATGCTCCAGGATGCAGGTATTATCAGGAACCGAAAGAAGATAGAGTCGTCTATCAACAACGCACAACGTTTTCTGGAGCTCCAGGTGCAATATGGAAGCTTTTGCGACTACTTCTGGGGCTTCACAGATGGCAAACAGCTTGTCAATCACTTTAAAGACCTGTCAGAGATCCAGGCCACAACGCCACTCTCAGATGCCATTGCCAGGGACATGAAAAAGCGGGGCTTTCAATTCCTGGGTTCCACCATCATTTATGCCCATCTGCAGGCCACAGGACTGGTAAATGACCACCTGGTAGATTGTTTCAGGCATAAAGAGTGTATAGAGCACTGATACAATTATTCCATTCATTTACTTGACTCTCATGATTATTTATGATATCTTTATGATATCTTTTTAATATCATTAAATTCATTTTCATGAAAAAACAGGAAGGAAATTACAGGGCTGTTTCGGGCTACCTTATGCTACTCGTACTACTGCTTACAATTCTAGGTGCTATTTTCAGTTATATGAGCGGAATCGTATGGCTGGGGATCATCCTTAGTATTGACGTATTTCTGACATTAATAGGCTTTACCGTTGTCAACCCAAATGAATCGTCCGTATTAATTCTCTTTGGTGCCTACAAAGGAACCATTAAGAAGAATGGCTTATTCTGGGTTAATCCCTTTTTTGTGCGAAAAAGAATATCACTCAGAGCAAGAAACTTTGACAGTGAGACCATCAAGGTGAATGACAAAATTGGAAATCCCATTAAAATAGGATGTGTACTGGTCTGGAAAGTTGAAAACACCTATAAAGCTGCTTTTGAAGTGGATGACTATGTTCATTTTGTCTACGTGCAAAGTGAAACAGCCCTGCGAAAGCTGGCCGGAATATACCCCTATGACAATTTTGAGGATCATGATGCCCAGATCACGCTGAGGGGAGGCGGATCGGAAGTAAACCACGAGCTTGAGGAGGAGATCCGGGAAAGGCTTGAAATTGCGGGCATCCATGTGATTGAGGCCAGGATCAATTTCATTGCATACGCAGAGGAGATCGCCGGTGCCATGTTAAGAAGGCAGCAGGCTACGGCAGTTGTTGCAGCCAGGTTTAAAATTGTAGAGGGTGCCGTATCCATGGTTCAGATGGCATTGGAACAACTGGCTGAAAAAGAGATTGTCTACCTTGATGATGAGAAAAAAGCAGCCATGGTTAGCAATCTGATGGTAGTACTATGCGGAGACAAGGATCCAAGCCCCATTGTAAATACAGGCACATTGCATCACTAGGATGAGTAAAAAGAAAGCTTTTGTTCTCAGGGTTGATCCGGAAAAAATGGAAGCGCTTGAGAAGTGGGCAGAAGATGAATTCCGAAGCACCAATGGTCAGATAGAGTGGCTACTTGATCAGGCACTGCGTAAAAGCGGGCGATGGAAATCGGGGAAGCTTACTTAAACAGGTCCTCATCTCTGATGAGCATAAGGATGGCGGAGTGAGGAATAATCACATATTTTTCATTGTTAAACTCAATCTCGTAGCCACTGTTCTGTAAATAAACAGCTTCATCTCCCTCCCTGGGTTGAAGTGGTACATATTTCACCTCATCGCCCCTGGACTTCCAGGGTTCGTCCATATCCTGTATGGCTGGGATGGGATAACCCGGCCCCACCTTCAATACATAACCACTGCGTATCTTCTCTTTCTCCTGGATGCCAGGGGGCAGATAAAGTCCTGATTTGGTTCGATCCTGCTGGCTTTTAGGCTTAATTAAAACCCTGTCTCCCACCACAATGAACTTATTCAGATTCTTCTCTTCGATTTGCAAAGACATAAATTTGCTCCTTTCTTTTAAAAATCCAGATTCTCCTTGAGTACCTGCATGCCACTGCGGCTCACGGGAACCTTATTCCCATCCTTAAGAATCAGTATGAAGTTACTTTTCTCATAGGGCTCGATCCGTTCAATGCGGGAGACATTTGCTATATAAGAGCGATGCACCCTTACAAACTGCTGTTTGTCCAGGTGCTGTTCAAAGTACTTCATGGTCTGCTGCTTCAAATACCTGCCTTCATCCGTATAGACCATCACGTAGTCGTCCTGTGCCTCAAGATAATTGATATCGCCTGTTGAGATCACATGGATCTTGCCCGATTTTTTTATAACCACCCTGTTCAGCTTCTCATCGCTTCCGGCAAAGTGCTGCCGGATTTTCTCAATGCCGCTTTCTGCCATTGCTCCTCCCTCCTTTGCATCCAGACGTGAACTCAGTTTTGTTATAGCTTCTTTGAAGCGCTCCTTTGAGAAAGGCTTTAAAAGATAATCAACCGCATTCCTCTCGAAGGCGCGTATGGCAAATTGATCATAGGCTGTGGTAAAAATCACTTCCGGCTGATGTTCCAGAACCTCCAGCAATTCAAATCCTGTTAGCTTGGGCATCTGTACATCCAGGAAAATGGCATCGGGTTTTATTTCATTGATGGCCTTCAGTCCATCAAATCCATTGTCATACTCACCCACAAGTTCCATCTCAGGAAAATCTTCCAGGTAGTTTTTAAGCAGGTCCCTGGCCGGGCGTTCATCTTCAACAATGATAATTCTCTTTTTACTCATCGTGATAAATTACGTGCTATATAAATATACGTGGAAATACAATTGTAACCGTAAAAACTCCATCATTTCCGTTCCATTGAACAGAACCTTTCTCCTGGTAGGCCAGAGTCATACGCTGACGGACATTCTGAAGCCCAACCCCTGTTCCCTTCATAGAAGGAGTCCCAGGATCATAGTCATTGGTAATCACTGCTCTCATATGCCCCGGATCGGTCGTGCAGGAAAATTTAATGCAAACAGGTTCCACACTCTCATACACACTGTGACGTATTGCGTTTTCGAACAAAGGTTGGAAAATCATGGTAGGAACAGGAAACTTTTCACAGCCTTCGTCAATATCAATTTCATATAAAAGTTTTTCCCCAAAGCGAACTTTCTCTATGGCCAGGTAATCCTTCATCCTGCCCAGTTCTTCTCCCAGAGGAACATACTCATTTTCCCGGTGCTTAAGGGAATACCTCAGAAAATCTGAGAGCCTGATAATCATTTCCCTGGCCTCAACCGGATTGGTCATGGTCAGCGAGGAGATGGAGTTCAGGGAATTAAAGAGGAAATGCGGATTGATCTGGGATTTTAACATATTCAATTCTGCATCCCTTACCATTCCTTGCAGGTGCACTTCCTGCTGCTTCCGCTCCTGCAGTTTCTGACTGTTGGAAACCAGGTAGTAGATCAGTACCAGCACCAGGTAGATGAGTCCGCCCAACATGGCCCTCCAGGCCACAGTCTGGTTCAAAAAATCCACATAGTCGGATTGCTGGCTGAAGATGGCATTCAGTAATGCTACTGTAAGCAATACCCAGCTTCCCATTACAACAATTCCGGCCACCACGTGGGCCATAATGGAATAAAAAGGGGATTGGCGCTGAAAAGGGATGTATCGGGTTGGATACCAGGCCAGAAGACCCATGAACCCAAATAGAAGGCTGGACAGCAGCGCATCGGTGATCACAACCGGCATGGAAAAGTGAAGGACATAGAGGTAGAGTGCACCCTGGGTGACCGCTACCATCATCCAGACCAGGGAATAGATCAGAATAGATTTCCTGTTTCCGGTTATGGGATGACTCATTATCAGTGGTAGTTTACAATCTCGCCTCCGCCAAACACATTTACCCCGGTAATATGCAAACTCCTGTCGGTATCAGATACCACGATGGACTTGACCCTCTTGTCAGAAAACCCGCCAAAAACCGAGGTCACTTCCACCTTCACATCCCAGCGTTCAGGCAAAATCAACTTTGTCCCCCCAAAAATCATCACAACCTCAAGATGGTTCCTCCCCGGTGACAGCTGAGCCCGGGTAAAATCTATTTTGGACCCACCAAAAATGTGTGTGAGCTTCCCTCCCTTAAACTGCTGGGAATTCACAATGCGGTCGCCTCCTCCGAAGACAGATACATCATCCAGCCAGTCTTCATTGCTTGCATGTCTTTTATGACCTCCAAAGTAGGTTCCTCCCCTGCCGCCCTTCCGGCTGCCGAAAATCACTACCAGTCCGATCAAAATCAAAATGGCCGGCCAGAACAGGGAACCCCAGTAATGAGGCACATCTAAGATCCTGGGCAGAAGAAAGAAAGACCCGATCACAATCAAAATGACCCCTGTCCCCTTATTCTCCTTATTGGAAAGAAAGATCAATCCCAGGATAATCAACAGGGCCTGCCATGTAAATAAGAAATCTCTCAGCCGCCAGGGTATAATATCCGCCAGGTCCGCAATAAGAAAGAGTCCAAGGAACATCAATACAATTCCCAGAAGTAAATGAGCCCTGCCCGAGCGTTTAAACTGACCGGGTGATCCATCTCCATAAGAGTTTCCATCACCCTGTTTCTTGTTTTCCCAATCCGAATACTTTTCCATAATTATAGAGCTTATGGGTCAAAAGTAATATTGAAGATGAAGTTCTGGAAATAAAATTCGGTCAAAGGACACAATTTACCGGTAAATGGAAGGTGAATTCATCCTGTAAGCTTAAAAACGGTTAAGCCAACGGTACCTGCTGGCAACATCCCCAAATCTTACCACAAACGTAAACTCATGGGTGCCGTACGTATTCTTCATCAAGCCGTTTAATCCGATATCATAGGCGTATCCAAAAACAAAGCGGTCGACCCCGGCACCGAGCATCACCACAATTGAATGACCGGTCCGATAGGTTAAACCAGTCCAGAAGGTCTGCTTAAAGTAAGCCTTCGCGCTGATATCAAGCTGCATAGTCCCACTCTCGGCAAACTTGAAGTAGGCAAACTTCGCTGTGGTCGCTGCTGGCATTCGTGGGAGCTACCACCGTTGTCGCCACGGTAAGATCAAAGGAACATGAATCTGCATTTCCATTCAGATCCTTAATTATATACCAGACCGTAGTCACACCCTTATTAAAGATCGAACCGCTGGCATCTCCATTACCTGAACCACCTGTTGCTCCTTCAAACCTGTATGTAAGCTGGCTGGTACAATTACCTGTGACTGGCCCCGGACCAATCCCGTTTACAGCCATACTGCAGTTTCCTGCTGCTTTAGTTTTCGTAGTCAAATTTCACCACATAGGTATTCCAGGCAATGATGCTTCCTGGCAATCTAAAAAATCAAATTAGTCTGATTTTCCGAGGTAGACAATTAAAAAAATGGGAATTAACAAACAGCGATCAGAACCTGTTCAGCCACTTGTAGCGTCTTGCATTGTCTCCGAACTTGG
>CAYWGP010000170.1:0-4298 GCA_964458155.1 uncultured Bacteroides sp. | reverse complement strand
ATTATGTTATCAGCAATAAAAGAAACAGTATCCTATATCAGGGAAAGGATTCCTGAAAGTCCCGATACAGCCATTATCCTGGGCACAGGCCTGGGAAAAATCGTTGACTCCCTTGAAGTGGAACATGTGGTGGACTACGAGTCCATTCCCCATTTCCCGGTTTCCACCGTCGAAGGGCACGAGGGTAAACTGATCTCCGGAAAGCTGGGACAAAAACGTGTTCTGGTCATGCAGGGCAGGTTCCACTTCTATGAGGGTTACAGCATGAATGAGGTGATATACCCCATCCGGGTTCTGAAATTCCTGGGCACCAAAACCCTGATTGTATCCAATGCAGCCGGGGGCATGAATCCTGATTTTGAGATTGGCGATATCATGGTGATCAATGATCATATCTGCCTGATGCCAAATCCGCTCATCGGGAAGCATGAAAGCGAATTCGGAGCCAGGTTCCCGGATATGAGCCAGACCTATGATCCCGCCCTGCTCCAAAAAGCCAGAACCTTATCCCGACAGCTGGGGATTCCCATTCAGGAGGGGTGTTACGTGGGTGTGACCGGACCAACCCTGGAAACCCCGAAAGAATACCAGTATATGCGAACCATTGGAGGCGATGCGGTAGGAATGTCCACTGTTCCCGAGGTAATAGCAGCCCACCAGATGGGAATCAGGGTCTTTGCAGCTTCGGTAATTACCGATCTGGGTGTTCCGGGGAAGATTCAGAAACTTACACATCAGGATGTGATTAAAGCTGCCGAAGGTACAGCACCTAAACTCACAGAACTAATTATCAAGCTGATCACAAGCTAATGCCTGAGGCCAGGGACGGTTTTCAGAAAGGGAGGGTGCTGACCATGTCGGCTGCCCACTTTGTACATGATTGCTATACCGCCTTCCTGGCACCTGCACTACCTCTGATCATTGATAAACTTGGAATCTCCTACGGGATGACCGGACTGCTGGCGGTGATCCAGCGCATCCCCTCTCTCTTTAATCCACTGATTGGCATCATAGCCGAACGTCCTGTCATGCGCTATATGGTGATCTTCTCACCCGCTCTTACAGCTGTATTTATGAGCCTGATAGGAGTGGCACCCGGATATACCTTCCTGGCCATCCTCCTTTTCTTTTCGGGGATCAGCTCCACTCTCTGGCATATTCCCACCCCTGTAATTGTAAGACAACTTTCAGGAAGTCGCGTGGGGAAAGGGATGAGCTATTATATGGGAGGAGGAGAACTGGCTCGCACAGCCGGTCCCATGGTTATCCTGGGGGTGATCAGCTGGTGGGGACTGGAAGGGATGTGGAGAATGATGCCCCTGGGATTTGTGGCCTCAGGAGTGCTATGGTTCCAGTTCAGAAAAGCCCGCTTTACTCCTTCTTCTTCCTCCAGGAAGCACCAGGAAGGAAGTTACTGGAAGATCTTCCTCCGCTTCTCAGCTGCCTTTGCACTCACGGGAGGATTCACCCTCTTCCAGGCCGGGATGAAAGCCTCCCTGACCTATTTTCTGCCTACCTTTCTCACCTCCACCGGAAACTCACTTCACTACTCCGAGATAGCCCTTACTGTAATTCAGCTGGCCGGCGCCATTGGAGCGCTTTTTGCAGGCACAATCAGCGATAAAATTGGCAGGTATACAACTCTTCTGATCATCAGCATAGCCACTCCCTTGCTTACCCTGCTTTTCCTGAGCCTGGAAGGATTCTGGATTTTCCCCGTGCTGCTCCCCCTGGGCTTTTTTCTCTTTGCTCCCACTTCGGTAATGCTGGCAACAGTGCAGGAACTTAATACAGAAAAAAAGGCCTTCGTGAACTCCATTTATATGACCCTCAACTTCTTCGTAAGTGTAATTGTCTATCCACTTGTGGGGGCTGCCATCGACCGGGTGGGATTCCTGCCAACATTCAGGTTTATTGCCTTCCTGGGCTTCGGCGCCGTTCTCATCGTAGTATTTACCCGAAAAGGGCTCCAGAAAACTACCGGTACACCAGTCCAACCGCCCTCCTCCTGATCCATCTCTCCCCCGTGGCTGGATGGTAGGCGCGGACATGTATCACATAATAGCCCATGGACTGCATGGATCCTGTCTCCCCCTCCCCGTCCCAGGTATATGTGAGCGAGGGACCGGCAAGGTGATTGTTGGCCAGAACCCTGATCCTGTTTCCCTGCAGGTCTGTAATCAGCAATCCGATCACCCAGTCGTTCCCGCCCGTGGAAATGGTAATTTTCAGCAGGTCGTTGAAGCCATCGTTATCCGGACTGAACACCTCTGGTTCCACCTTAATCATCCGGTCCGGATCTCCCGGATTCCACGGATCCCCCTCTCCCATGGATTGGGAGTTCTCCCTGCCGGGTGTGGCATAGCCTTCCAGAGAGGCCGCCGAGTGCCAGTTATCCGGGTCACTCCCCGAGCGAGCGACCCCCACCCGCTCCAGGCTGATCCCCCGGGGATCGTCCAGCAGCTCCATATGCATGTTATCATCGTATGGGGCATAATCCACCACATTACCAGCCCTGTCGGTCAGGTAGATGACCCCGCTGCTGTTATGCAGCCCTGGCAGTCCCTCCACCTCCACCCAATGTCCCGACATGGCCAGTCCGTATGCCCACATCAGATGAGGAACACTGGCAGCAAGGACCAGGTACTGTCCGGGCAACATAAGCCTGGAGCGGGGAGAGAGAACAAGGGGATTATCGGGGGAGCCACCCTCCTCCACACAGTGTATGGCGAGATCCTGCAGATCAAAGACCCTGTTCCCCGGCAGATATAGCTCCACATATTCAGGGCAATCCTCATCAGGATCATACATGATCTCGTTGATTACAACCGAGCCATGTACCGGTTTCGAGATGGCCCCGGCCACGATCTTATGAGCATCAGACTCATTGCCCGCACAGTCACTCATCTGGGATACCGACAGCTGATAGGAGGTCCACTCCTGAAAATTTTCCGAAAACTGCAAATGCAGGACTTCCCGGAGAGGTCCCCCCGGCTGCACCGAATCGGGAAGCCCCGATCCCGGATCAAGGCTGAAAGCTCCCGCTTCAATATCATCCAGCCGAAGAGGCTCTGAATAGTGAAGAAGCAGCTCTCCGGGGCCCCCCAGTCCGGCATAGAGCAGCAGGGGTGGCTCCCTGTCCACCAGGCTGGCCACATTGCTGTTGATCCTTCCCGGGGTCCCTCCCCCCGGATCATTCGAAAATTCCCAGTTATCCGAGATCCTGCAAAGCAGATCAGCATCGGGTGATTCCAGCGACCAGCCTCCCTCCCTTTTCCACCTGGGGCTATCCCATGGCACTTTGTAGGATACTGCATGAATCTGCCTTCCTTCCCTGCTATGAAGCGAAAGGACAGCTCCGTCATTGGGAAGGGTAATTCCCCTGAGCACCATCAAGTCGCCCGGCATCAGTTCCATAGATCCCTCCTCCATGGATGCCTGCACAAGCATAGAGCCATCCAGCAAATAAGCGCGCTCATTTACCCTTAATTCCCATTCTTCCGGGTCCAGCAAATAGTCCGAGCGGTTTATCAGCTCCAGGTACTCCTCCTGGTAAGAAACGGCCGGGTCAGGATCGGCCATCACCTCGTTAAAAACAAGGTCGCCCCACCGGGCCTCATTGCGCATCACATGCACCACCGTATCCTCTAAAAGGTTCCCGTCAAAGTCAGGCACACCTGAAATCCGGAGTTGGTGAGTTACACGGTTAGGGATCACCTTCGAAAAAACAAGCTCCACTACCCCATCAATAAGGAAAAGAGAATCGGGATAAAAGCCAGCCGGAAAAGATTCAGAGCTGAGATTAAATGCTTCTGCCAGGGGATGCCTCACCCCTTCAGAAAAACCAAGCCGCAGCCTTCGTTCATGTACAAACTCCACAAGCCTCAACACAGGGGCCATGGTATCTTTCTGAAAGTGCCCTTCCATAAGCAGATCATCCAGCCACAAAGCCCGGTCTCTTGATGATGTGTACTTGTAGCGCAAAACCAGGTTTCTGCCCCACCCCAGATCCTCAACCCGGCATGTTCCCAGGAACCCGGATTCCAGGGAATCCGGATCCACGGATTGCGGATCCATGGCCACATAAAGCTCAAGACCACCTTCTCCATCCCCACTGACTCTGAACAAGGGTGCCTGGCCGGTACCCACATCTTCCTGGTAATTCAATGTGGTAGAACATAAAACTTCCACAACCTCATCCTTAATCTGCCAGAGTTTCACCAGATCATCCGAACCGGTGTAATTGACCCCCAGGACTATCCCGCTTAAAATCCGGGGGACGCTTTCACCGGACTCCA
>CAYWGP010000169.1:0-2098 GCA_964458155.1 uncultured Bacteroides sp. | reverse complement strand
GGGACCCGGAATTTCAATGGAAATATCCGGAATACCTCTATGACAAATAAACAGGACAAATCATGATCCGTCAGCTCGGTATCACATGCTGCATTTTTATAATCTGTGCCTGTCATCCAAGTATGGCACAGGAAAGCATTGAGAGATCCTTTGAACAAATAGGGCCTTTGGGGATTAAAAAACCACTTGCCGGCGAGGGCGAAATCAAACCCGGTATAAAGGGCTATCCGATCCCCCTGGTTGACTTGAATGATCGCAGCGATTTGCACGTGATTGTTGATAAGGAAGATGAGGAGTACCTCGGACATCCCACCACCGTCCTGCTGGATGACGGACAGACCATGATCGCCGTATACCCGAAGGGTCACGGGCGTGGTGCCATTGTAATGAAACGAAGTGCAGATGGCGGGTTGACATGGTCAGAAAGACTTCAAACTCCCTCATCGTGGGAGACCTCACTGGAGGTTCCAACCATATACCAGATGGAGGATCCACGGGGAAAGAAGCGACTCATCATTTTCTCTGGTCTCTACCCGGCAAGAAGGGCCCTGTCAGAGGATGGAGGCCAAAGCTGGAGTGAATTGGAAAAAATGGGCAACTGGGGTGGTGTTGTGGTAATGTCCGACTTGATCCGCCTGAAGGATGGAAGCTACATGGCCCTCTTCCATGATGATGGCCGCTATATTCAAAACAAACTGGTCAGGACCGGAATCCGGACTATCTACAAAACCCTCTCACATGACGGGGGTCTGACATGGAGTATCCCGGAAGGAATCATCACCCGTCAGGATGTGGGCCCCTGTGAACCCGGATTGATAAGAAGTCCGGACGGAAAGCAGATTGCCATGCTTATCAGGGAGAATCTGAGGGTAAAGAATTCTCTTCTCATCGTCAGCAATGATGAGGGCAAGACCTGGAGCCTTCCGGCGGAACTGCCAAGTACCTTAACAGGAGACCGGCACCAGGCTGTTTATGCACCCGATGGCAGGCTGGTGATCAGCTTCAGGGATCAAACACCCCGTTCACAACCCGACTCACCCACCGAAGGAGACTGGGTTGCCTGGGTGGGCACCTATCAGGATGTGGTGCAGGGACAGCCAGGACAATACAGGATCAGGTTCAAGGATAATACAAAGGGCCATGATTGTGCTTACCCGGCCCTGGAACTACTACCCGACGGAACCATTATAGCTACGACTTACGGGCACTGGGAAAAGGGACAGGCCCCATATATTCTCAGCGTAAGGTTCTCCCTTGAAATGACCGACCATATGCAAAAGGAGAGCAAGAGAAAGCCATGATAAAAAACCTGTGCACAAGCACCCTCATTTTCATACTGCTATTGCAGATCGGAGAAGTCATAGCCCAGAATACGATACATACCCACCAGGATACCATCCCGGTCCTGATAGGAAAAGAGAACAATCCGGTTCTCAGGATCAACCTTCCCGTGCTTGGAGAGCTTAGTGAAAACCAGGTGACTGAAATTGCCATCAACTTCACCGGGACCACCCGGATCGAAGAGATTGAATCGCTTTCGGTATTTTTTACAGGCCAACGGGAGACTTTTACAGATCCGGTTCCGTTTGGCACCTGTACTTCTCCCGGACTTCAAGCCCTGTTGAAGGGAAAGCAGTCACTGGGTGAAGGGAACAATTATTTCTGGGTATCTGTAAAACTGGACCAGAAGGCAGCACTGTCCCACCGGATTGGTGTCGGATGTGATTATGTGATCCTGAAGAACGGAACAAAGTTATCCCCGGCTGAGAAATCTACACCTTACTGTCATCGCATAGGCATCGCCCTCCGAAAAAAGGGTGATGATAGGGTCAATACTTTTCGTATACCAGGATTAGTCACTACTAATGTGGGGACTCTGATAGCCGTTTATGATATCAGGTATATGGATCCGGTAGACCTTCAGGCTGATGTGGACGTGGGCATGAGTCGGAGTACGGATGGTGGAAAAACCTGGGAGCCCATGAAAATTATCATGGATATGGGTGAATGGGGTGGCAAACCCCAGGAGGAGAATGGGATCGGTGATCCATCTGTCCTTGTGGATCGAACAAGCGGGACTATCTGGGTAGCAGCGGTC
>CAYWGP010000168.1:0-1857 GCA_964458155.1 uncultured Bacteroides sp. | reverse complement strand
CTGCCTTCTATCCCTTTCGGGCAATATACAGCTGGTGGTTCAGGTACTCCGATGAACGGCCTATGCCAGCAGTTTGCCTGTCACGGTTCACCGCCAGCTAAGTGCCCCACCCCGTCGGGTAGCTTGTGTTCAGCTTCCCTTTCAGTATAAGTCGTGGAACCTTCGGATAAACTTCCTCCCTTCGCAAGCATCTATGGCTTTTGGCTCATAGTGCCCCCTGTAAACCCTGTCACAGGTCATCCCGGTTTTATCCTCCACTCTGTTACCAGGCTTCTCAGGCCGGGACTTAGTCACTACTACGGAGTCATCTGCCACCTCACACCACTTCGGTTAGCCTTGGGTTTCCCCTTGTACCTCCCTATCTACCTTTTGTAGAACAGTATGAGGCTTCCCCAGTTACTCCTGGCTCCCGGTGAGCTACTCCACCCTCAATCACATAATGGGTCTGACCAGGTAGTGGACTTCACGTCCTTTTGCACGCTTATCCACCCATTATGCCGAATCAGGTTCGCTTGCGCTGTGTGCAGTTCACTTCCTATCGCTTCCTTCAGACCCTGCCGTTACCAGCAACGCCCTTGCGATTCGGATTGTCTTCCCCCTGGTCAGGGCGACATCTGCTTCTTTCAGCAGACCGGGGGGGCCAGGCACGCTGGGCAAACCAAAAAGCGGGGCCAATGCTGACCCCGCTTTTATAAAATTAAATGAAAGAAAAAATTTTAGGGACGACCATATACAATGGCATAAATATTTCCGCCTTCTTCCGTGACATGCTGGCCTGATTGATCGACTGTTTCTCCCAATTTCAGATCTTCTTCAACCACATCCTGCCAGGCAACCAGTATTCTATCACTTTCAGAGGCATAACCGATAGATGAGTATTTCTGGATTCCAGGTTCCTTGCAAAAAACAATTTCGTTGCTGAATAACTTACCATTCGGAGACATCCACTTGCCATAAATGTCAAGGTCAGCTATGGTGCTCCAATCAGCGTTCGGGTCCTCCGAATTTCTGCCGTCTTCCCATAAGATGAAATAGAGCTTTTTGGTCGGTACATAGATGGGATGAGGAAATATTTGAGGCGCAACCTCATCAGCTACGGTAAATATTGGTCCCGCAAGCATTCCCTCTGATGTGATAAATCTTCCCCGTACAGCAATATTGTTCAGTGAGGGAGCTGTATCAGCCCAGCAAACGAAAAACTCATTTTCATCCGGGTTGTATGCTATGTGATTGAGACGCTGATCGCCTTCATCTGCTGTGCCAAAATCATCGATCATACGAATGTCATTGACCAGCACACTGCCATTGCTGTCAAGAAGTGCACCGTAAATCTCACCATTCTGTTCCCAGGTGGGAACGTTTCTGAAATCCTCCCAGTTGATCAAATACGTATCATCAGTTGGGTTATAGACGATATATGGGTTGTACTGATCGCCCACCGTATCATTTATCATAAGTTCATCTGTAACGGGAATACCTTGTTCGTCCAGAATAACTCCCTTGATGTCAGGGCTGCCGCTTTCACTGCTGTTATACACAACAAAAAATTGGCGGCTTATACTATTGAAAGCGACTGAAGAATGCATCTGACTTTTGAGTTTCTGGGAAATAGGGAATGGCGTCTTCAATATAGTTCCTGTGTTATTGATCATTGCCCCAAACTGATCAAAGCTCTCCCCGGTCGTTGTGTAGGCAATTAAATACTCATTAGAGAACATGTTATATTCGGGCGTTGGTAAGAGTATAATCTTACTCGCTGGATCACCAGCAGGACTAAAAGGTGTATCTATTTTTTCTCCGTCTGAGGAAAATCTTTGTGCAACAATACCATAAAGCGAAGGACCTTCTGGTTCCCTC
>CAYWGP010000167.1:0-4448 GCA_964458155.1 uncultured Bacteroides sp. | reverse complement strand
ATTGGCCTTTTAATGGGTGCAGAATGTTACATTTTTTGTCATGAACAGGCAGGTACAACATATTGTGCCATTCATCTTAGAAAAAAAGCCCCCCAAGTGACGCTCCTGAGGGACTATAAATTGCCTCTGGATTCTTATAACGTAGCTATTCAGTAATTACCTAATTCCAGGATAGTACAATATCTTCCCAAAGTCTGATTTGAACATAAAAGCGTCGATTCCATCTACATCACTATCCTTATCAAAATCACCATCGCATGGATCTTCATCACTACAGGGGTTTTGTATACTGCTCCTCCCAAAATCCTGCTTAAACGTCCAGGCATCACTTCCATCTACATCTGCATCACAGTCAAGGTCTGAAGTACACTCTTGTACAATGTTGCCCAAAAGTCGTACAGAATCTTGACCCCTTATAGAGGCACCACCTGTTGTTCTCCCTGTAATGGTTAGGGGAATGGTTTGACCTGCTAGCTCATTAAGTTGAAGAACCTCTACCACTTCCGGTACTCTGAATTTCAAGAGCATATCCCCTGTTTCTCTGTCCGTATAGGTATAACGGATTGGAGCAACTCCATCTGTAATCCCTTCTCTGGTCAGTTCCAGTGAATCTGGTTCAATAGTACTTACATTAAACTCATCAGTTCCCACAATTGCAGCAGGCATAACTCCCTTACATTTTAGGTTTAAGGGATCAGGTTTGATGTCAAAGATAATGTCCACTCCTGCCTGACAGGACGTAAGTCCTGTAATGGAAAATCCCGTTTCGCCAATAGGTGTAACTACACCGGTAGCCGTATCAATGCGTACCAGATAGGTAGCAAATGAAGAACCATAAGCAGTGACACCTCCGTAAAGGTTTCCGTCAGGGCCAAACTCAATACTTCCGATTCTATCCAGACCAGTGGGACCGACCACAGTTGCAGCACCTGTGTTAAGATCAATCGTCACGAGATCCGCAGGGGCTCCTCCGGCTGTAACCCCGTACATAACCCCGGTCCCTTTATCATAAGCAAGACCTGAAATAGGTCCGAATCCTGTGGGGCCTATATGGATCAGGTCTCCAGTGGACGTGTCAACAATCACTAGTTCCGATGGAGGACCACAACAGCCCGATTTAAACGTACCGTACAGTGTTGAATCGACAAACTCGAGGCCGTTCAATGAGTCGTATTCATGGGTTACAAAGCCAAGCGAAATGCCGGTTCCTGCATCTACTATGTGGAGATTTTGTAATCCGTCAACTTCTTCAGCATAGAGTGTTCCAGTGAGCATATCATATTCGATCTCGGTCGCAAGACCGGATGGCATGAAGCCTATAAACTCTGTTTCACCTGAAGTAACATCGATTCTAAAAAGCTCACCAAATTGACTTGAGGCGAGCAGTTGAGTACAGTCGAGCTCTACTGGAGGGGGACATGGATGTGTTGTCAGACATACCTCGTATTCAGGGATTACACCGTAAGCATAATCCACAATTCCAAAATAATACGTGCCCGCAGGCAAACATGGTTGTTGAATATAAGACCACACGCCTGGTCCACCATCATAATCGCACTCAATCATGTTGATGTTGTTATCGGTGAGACACATTATGGTGCCACCCGATGGTCCGGAGGTTTCAAGGGTAATTCCGGATTCTGCAGTAAGTTCAAACTCAACCCAGTCCTCATTTCCTGCAGGACAAATACTACGATATTGGCAGGAGTCCGGTGCAATGGGATTGACTTCAGGTGGAAAATCATCAGGCTCATAGCTGTCAGGAATACATGGTATTGTGGTAGTGGTTGTCATTACCTGTACTGTAGCACTGTCACAGATATGCCCATTACAGTCATCAATTACTCTAACAACATCTGTTCCTGCCATGTCGCCCGGCATATAGAGCCCGTTGGCATCTATAGTACTTCCTATACTGCTTCCCGTGGTATTACCTGTGCAGCCCCCGGCAGCGATCTCCCAAGTATAGCAAGGTTCATTACATATCCCATCAACCGTGGTGCTGAACTGGAACGCATCCCAGGTATAAATGGTTACTGAGGAGGGGAGTATTCTTATGGAACACTCTGGCTCTACCACACACTGATTGCTGTCCTCATCGCATGTTTGACCATCAGGACAGCTCACGGGTGTACCCGGCAGACAGGCTGCATTTGCAATATCACACGTCTCAATGCCGTTGCAGTATGTACCATCATCACAATCACCATTTGATTGACATTCAATACCATCGTATTGGAGAATGGCACCATTCTCCCCAACTGCAAATACATTACTTCCTGAGCTTCCCCAAACTCCAATGAGATTTCCTGATGTACCACTGACCATGGGAGTCCAGTCTGTTCCATTATAGTGAAGAATTGTACCATCTTCCCCCACCGCGAAAACATCACTTCCCGAGTTTCCCCATACATCTTGTAACGTGACTGATGTACCACTGACCATGGGAGTCCAGTCTGTTCCATTATAGTGAAGAATCGTACCCTCTGCGCCCACTGCAAAGATATCACTTCCCGAGTTGCCCCAGATACCTGTAAGAAATTTTGATGTCCCACTAGTCATGGAAATCCAGTCTGAACCATTATAGTGGATAATAGTACCCCCTCTTCCCACGGCGAACACATCACTGCCAGAACTTCCCCACATTCTGGCGAGCCATTCCATTGTGGGACTATCCATGGAAGACCAGTTTGTACCATTGTAATGGAAAATGATACCCTGTTCTCCCACGGCTAAGACATCACTGCCAGAACTTCCCCAGATGTCGAATAACCATAGCGTAGTTGTGCTATCCATGGAAGACCAGCTTGTACCATTGTAATGGAGAATGATGCCATAAGATCCCGAGGCTAAGACATCACTGCCAGAACTTCCCCAGACTCCCGAGAGCCGTTCCGTCACTGGATTATCCATGGAAGACCAACTGATACCATTATAGTGAAGAATGGTACCATTAGTGCCCACGGCAAAGATATCACTTCCTGAACTACCCCAGATATCAGCGAAATTTTCTGATGTACCACTGACCATGGAAGTCCAGGAAGCTATGCAGGTTTTATCACACACCATGAGCAGGGGTATTAATAAAAGTGTAACGGAGATTAACTTTGATGATAATTTCTTCTTCATTTTACCCTCCCTTTTATGGTTGCATTAAACTAATACCTGCCTATATTTAATTAAGGGTCATGACTAAAACTTATAGCACTTTTTAATACTCTGTTCTAGTCATGACCCTTAATTAATAATGGTATTTTTAAATAACCGCACAGTACTGTGGCTTTCCGTCCCTCGATTACTCGGGGTTTGGCTTTGTCGTTTATGTAACTATTCTTCCATAATATTAATTATATGCGTAAAAGCAATAGGCAAAACTCTGATTTTGCACTTCTCAATACCTTAGATGAAGGGCTTGCATACTAGATATTGTGGTACCCCAATCGAGGGGAAAACTAGAACATTTACCAAATAGTATACACTCAGAATTTTTGATAATTTATTGACACATTCAACATCAAATATACACTTTTCATATGAATGAAATTGGAACAACAACAGGGCGGAAACAGAGAAAATACTAAGAAGAAACTAAGAGGATCTGTGGTTTGATGAGAACTGAAATTCCATCTGAAAAAGTTAATGTCTTACAAAGGGTATGATTCTGACTGGCAATCAAATGATTAGTGGTCAGGAATCAGTTTTTTACGCACCTCCTCGAAGGTACTGCTCGCAATTCTTACCTGTTTAACCCGCGCCTTGTGACCCCCGATTACTTCAACCTGCCTTTTCCCTACGCCAAGCAGTTTAGCTAACAGTTCACACAGCTTTGTATTTGCCTGGTTATCAACGGGAGGGGCTGTTACTCTCACCCTCAAACACTCACCCTGCTGTTCCACAACCTCATCCCGGGATGCCCGAGGCTGCAGGACAATTTTAACAATCACTGCTCCATCCTTTTCTCTCAGGCACACGGCCGTATGTCCTCCAACACGGTTCTCCAGGAACAGGTCCGGAGCTAACTACTCACTTTTGCCTGATGCAGGTTCCAAAAAGCGCAGTTGGGATTCAAGCAGTGATTTAAATGAAAGCTCGTATTCCATTTTTCTGTTTTTGAGATCATTCAGTTCTCTTGTCAGGTTCCCAACCTCTACGCGGCTGTCACCCATTATCTTTTCCGCCTGTGCCCGTGCATCATTCATAACCTTGCCTGCAGCCACTTTTGCTTCACTAATAATCAGCTCCGACTCCCGCTGGGCATTTCTTTTCAGGTCATCAGATATCTTCTGGGTTGTCATAATTGTCTGCTGTATGGCACGTTCATTCTCCCGGAAGTCCACCAGTTGACCTTCACATTTCTGAAGTTCAACTTTCACTGTGTTAGACTCCTGCATGAGAGACTCTACGTCTGCAGAGATCATTTCCAGAAATGTTTCCACTTCCTGCTTATC
>CAYWGP010000166.1:0-8368 GCA_964458155.1 uncultured Bacteroides sp. | reverse complement strand
GAAATGGAAAATTCAAAATCAACAAATTGGTACATGTTGCTGATTAAAGGCATCATTATGATTTTACTGTCAATCCTGGTATTTGCGAGTCCGGCCGATGCGCTGCTCACCTATGTTTTATACATCGGTATAGGGCTTATTGTTACCGGAATTGTTAGTATAGTCCAGGGCTTTCAGGCTAAAGGGCTTGACGATCAATGGGGATGGACCGTCCTTGGGGGAGTTCTTGATATTGTACTTGGCTTCATCCTCATAGCAAATCCAGTATTAACCGCAGCCATCTTACCATTCGTATTTGGTTTCTGGGCAGTCTTCTTTGGATTTTCCCTCTTTATTAGTGCATTTGCAGGTACAGGTGGTGGAGTTTTGAAATTTTTAGCAGGTATCCTAACTGTAATTGTTGGTTTTGGCATAATGTTCAATCCTGTTCTCGGGGGATTGACTTTAGCAGTCTGGGTAGGAGTAATTCTTTTGATTGTAGGTATCTACAGTGTTATTGCTTCTTTTAGTTTAAGATAGAATCATGAGCTTGTCTCAAAAGGACCTTTTGAGACAAGCTCTTCATCTTGTTTTTAAACATTAACTATCATCTTCAATAACATAATTTATCAGAATGAGAATGGAGGAGAACATTAATGATGATTTTTCACCGGATGATCCAGTAGACCCGGCGGAGGAGAAAAGTGAAGTGGAAAATGAATACAAAGAGCAGCTCATTCGCTGCAGGGCTGAAATGGAGAACCAGCGAAAAAGAATGGAACGTGAAATGGACAATGCACGAAAATTCGCATTGCAGGAATTCATTACCGGACTGTTACCTGCAAAAGACAGCATGGAACAGGGTTTGGATATTTCCTATATGGAGGGTGGAATAGATGGTGAAGCCCTGTTCGAAGGAATGACTTCTACTCTTAGAATATGCAAGGATGCATTTAAGTCCGCAGGTGTGGAAGAAATTAATCCATTGGGAAAAATTTTCGATCCCGAACTACACGAGGCCATGGCCATCAGAGAGGTCGATGGTGGCAAACCAAATACCGTCTTAAGCGTTTACCAGAAAGGATATCTGCTTAATGGTCGCCTGATCAGGCCGGCCAGAGTTGAGGTATCGTCTGCTGAGTAGAACTTTTTTTTGAATCAATAACATAATTCATCAGGAGGATTAGTCATGAGTAAAATTATTGGAATAGATCTGGGAACCACCAACTCTGCTGTGGCAGTCCTGGAGGGTCAAGAGGCCAAGATTATTGTTAATTCAGAGGGTGTGCGCACAACACCCTCATTTGTTGCCTTTCAAAAAGAAGGCGAAATTCTGGTAGGGCAGCCGGCCAAACGTCAGGCTGTTACCAACCCAAAGAACACGATTTATGCTATAAAGCGTCTGATTGGTCGTAAATTTGACAGTGATGTGGTTCAGCGCGACATCAAGATGGTACCCTACACCATTATAAATGCTGATAACGGTGATGCCTGGGTTGAAGCGAACGGTAAAAAGCTGTCTCCACCTGAAATCTCTGCTACTATCCTGCAGAAAATGAAAAAGACAGCAGAGGATTACCTGGGAGAAAAGGTTACTGAGGCTGTTATTACCGTCCCCGCCTATTTTAATGATGCCCAGCGACAGGCCACAAAAGATGCAGGAAAGATTGCCGGACTGGAAGTGAAACGTATCATCAATGAACCCACCGCCGCTGCTATGGCATTTGGTGTGGACAAAGTGGAGGGAGAACGCAAAGTAGCTGTATATGATCTTGGCGGGGGAACTTTTGATGTTTCCATTATCGAAATAGCTAATGTGGAAGGGCAGCAGCAAATTGATGTTTTATCTACAAATGGTAATACCTTTCTCGGAGGTGAAGACTTTGACTTGCGCCTTATCGACTATCTGTCGGATGAGTTCAAGAAATCACAGGGATTCGATCTGAAGGGTGATCCCCTTGCCATGCAGCGTTTGAAAGAAGCCGCCGAAAAGGCGAAGATTGAGCTCTCTTCATCCATGCAAACTGAAATCAATGTGCCCTACATCACGGCAGACGCAAGTGGGCCAAAACACCTGGTAATGACCGTTACCCGCACAAAGTTGGAATCCTTAACTGCGGATTTGGTTGAAGGCAGCATTGAGCCATGCAAAATAGCCTTAGAAGATGCCGGGCTTAAGGCCAGCGAAATAGATGATGTGATCCTGGTTGGAGGCCAGACACGCATGCCCAAAGTTCAGGAGACTGTGGAGAAATTCTTTGGGAAGGCCCCGCGAAAAGATGTAAACCCCGACGAAGCAGTAGCATTAGGTGCAGCATTACAGGGAGGTGTGTTGAGCGGGGACATGAAAGACATCCTCCTCCTGGATGTAACACCTTTATCGCTTGGCGTGGAAACCATGGGTGGAGTGATGACAAAAGTGATTGAAAAGAATACCACCATTCCAACCAAAGCAAGCCAGGTGTTCTCAACGGCAGCCGATAACCAGAATGCGGTAACCATACATGTCCTTCAAGGTGAGCGTGAGCAGGCATCAGCCAACAAATCATTGGGGCAGTTTAACCTGACTGATATCCCACCTGCTCCACGGGGCACACCTCAAATCGAGGTTACTTTCGATATCGATGCCAATGGTATTCTGAGTGTTTCTGCCCAGGACAAGAATACGGGTCGTCAGCAATCCATCGTAATCAAATCTTCCAGCGGATTATCACAGGAAGAGATCGATCGGATGGTGCGTGATGCCAAGGACAATGCCGCCGATGACCGCAAGTTCCAGGAATTGGTGACTCTGCGTAACCAGGCTGACACGCTGGTTCATTCCATTCGCACCTCTTTGGAAGGACTGGGTCAAAAAGTGAACGAGGGTGACAAGAACACCATGAATAACCTGATCGCCGAACTGGAAGCAGAAATGCATGGCAATGATGCAGATCGTATCAGATCGAAGATGCAGGAGGTGGAAAGTGCATGGAATGGCATCTTTCAGCAACAACAGGCTCAGGGCGCATCTCAGGAGCAGCAGTATGATGAGCCTTCAGCATCAGGTGGCGATCCTGATGATGATGTTGTGGATGCTGAATTTGAAGAAGGATAAATCATTGGGATAAACAGCATGGAACACGAGGTAAATTATATTGTATGTCCAAGTTGCTTCGCAACTAACAAGATAGGCAAAGACAGGTTGACCGACAAACCAAAATGCGGGAAGTGTGGTAAACCGCTTTTTCTGGGTAAACCTGTAAGTTTAAATGACCACTCGTTTTTAAAGTTTGTTAAAAAGACAAACATCCCGGTGGTCGTTGACTTTTGGGCAGAATGGTGCGGGCCATGTAAAATGATGGCCCCTATCTTTCTGCAGGCGGCCCAGGCGATGGAGCCCCAGGTGATATTTGCAAAATTGAATACCGAAGAGGCACCCTTAACTGCCAGCGAGTTTGGCATCAGGAGTATACCTACCATCGCAGTCCTGGAAAATGGTAAGGTTATCAGCCAGCGTGCCGGTGCCATGAGCCTCCCGGATTTAAAAGCGTGGATACAACAAAGCATCTGATTAACAGGGTGAATAACTTTACAGGAGGAATGATAAAATATGATTAAATGTGGAATACAAAGATTACTATAAAACACTCGGAGTAAACAAGAATGCTACTGCTGCTCAGATCAAAAAGGAGTACCGCAAGATGGCACGCAAGTACCACCCCGATGTAAACAAGGATGCAGATGCTGAGCAGAAGTTCAAGGATGTAGGTGAAGCCTATGAAGTGCTTAAAGATCCTGAGAAGCGTAAAGCTTACGACCAGTACGGAGCCAATTGGAAAGAAGGTCAGCAGCAGCACGAATATCAGCAACAGTATCAGCAGCAGTATCAGCAACAGGGAGGTGGATTCGGTGGAGGATTTGATTCTGGTGGAGGATTTGATTCTGGTGGAGGCTTTGACTTTGGCGGCGGTGGTTTTGAGGGTGGTGGCGATTATAGTGATTTCTTTGAATCCTTATTCGGTGCTGGCAGGAGAAGTCAGGGAAGGTCATCGAGGCAGTCAATGAAGCAGAAAGGCGAAGATGTGAATGCAAGTATTACTGTGCCCCTGAAAGACTCTTTTGAAGGTTCCTCAAGAAGAATCAACTTTGAAGTTCAATCCACTTCCCCCGAAGGACAGCCAATTATTAAGCCTGTGAGCCTGAACGTAAAGATTCCAAAAGGCATTAAGAACGGGCAGAAGATAAGGCTTGCCGGACAGGGTTCGCCGGGCTATAACGGTGGGGAAAAGGGAGATATGTTCCTGAAGATCGAATTTGAAAAACATCCTTTCTTCAGAGCCGATGGCGCAGATATTTATGTGGACCTTCCCCTTGCCCCATGGGAAGCTGCCCTGGGCAGCACTATCAACCTGGCAACACCGGGAGGGAATCTTAATCTGAAGGTGCCGGCTGGCTCAAAACAGGGTAAAAGATTGAGGCTGAAAGGTAAAGGGATCCCCTCCAAGGTGCCTGGTGATCTTTACGTGATATTGAACATTGCTTTGCCACCGGCTGATTCTGAAAAAGCCAAAAAAGTTTACGAAGAGATGAAAGACTTGAATTTTAATCCAAGAGAAAATTTCGGGAGGTAGTGGAGATGAAGTACAATATTATTCATATTCATCATGGGACTTTAGCCGATGAAGAGACAAAGCTAACGCTGATTCAGTTTTGCAATAGCTGCAATATAGGCCCCGAATTAGTCATTGAGATGGTAGATCAAGGTATCCTGGAACCGGAAGGAGAAAGAAGATCGGCCTGGCGCTTTTCTCACGATGCCTTAGAGAATGCACGAAAAGTGTTGCGTCTCAGGCGCGATCTTAATTTAAGCCTTTCCGGGGCAGCACTGGCACTGGAACTACTTGGCCGGATTGAACGACTGGAGGCAATACTTGAAAGGAAAAGGTATTAATAAGCATGTCGATAATATGTCCGACACTGTAAGTGCACTGCAATTGATTCTTACGCTCTTTTTGAGTAGCTTTAAATGTATTTAACAATTAGAGAAATCCATATCAATATGAAAACAATTTTCAAATTAGTCGTTGCAGCCATGCTGATCCTGGGATGGACCTCCAGTGCCACAGCACAGGAAGAGTCACTTGGTTCTCAGGTTACAAAGAAAGTGGGAATGTATGTTTTCCCGGCAAAAGGCCAGACTCAGGATCAGATTGACAAGGATGAGTCAGATTGCTATAAATGGGCCGTGCAGCAGAGCGGAGTAGATCCTCTGAATCCCCCTAAAGTTGAAGCGGCACAAGTACAAACTGGTCCTGATGGTGCCGGAATTGTTGGATCCGCAAAGGGTGCTGCCGCTGGTGCCGCCATCGGGGCCATTTGTGGTGATGCAGGCACGGGTGCTGCCGTAGGTGCGGTAACCGGGGCACTTGGGGGAAGACGAGCCAGCAGGGCCGGAAGGTCCATGGAACAGAGTGCCAATAACCAGGCAGCCGCCAACCAACAGTCTGAATTGATGAATAACTTCAAGAAAGCCTATTCAGTATGCCTTGAAGGTAAAGGGTACACTGTTAATTAAGCCCGCAAAAGAACAGAAAACTTTATTCTTAAAAATCTAAACTTCAAAGAGATGAAAGACAATAGATTAGTATATGTTATTATGTTCCTTTTTCTTTTGCCGGGCTCACTTGTGTTTGGCCAGCTATCTGATGAAAAATGGGACCTGATGCTGATTCGGGAGGACCATGTTTATCCTTCAATGACCGATGATTATGAGATGTCCCTTATGGATCTGAAGAATTTCCTTACCGAAAACAACGTGAAGGGATTCAATTATTTCACACATCTGCAGGACGATTACACTTTTGCGCATGTGACCCCCATAGATCATTTTAAAAACCTGGGGAAAGGGATACAATCCTTTTTTGCAAAAGAGGTAAACGATCCTGGACTTGATTTGATCCTGGAATATCTGAATGATGCCATTGTATCTTATCGTTACTATATTGTCCAATACAAGCCTGAACTATCTTATATTCCTGAAGGAGACGATTGGGGATCTGGAAATCCCTACCGAAAGTGGAGTTATTACTATTTTCAACCGGGTTCAGAAGAAGATGTTGAGGCTGTACTTTCTGCCTGGAAAAGCATGTATGCGGAAAAAGGGATCAAATCGGGCTTCCGGGTGTTTTCCGGGTTTATCGGGGTCGGACAGCCTTTATACATGTTAACCACATGGGCAGAAGATCCCCTGGATTACCATATAAAACTACAGGATGCTTCAGAACAGCTGGGTGAAGAAGGAGTCGCATTGTGGAATAAAATGGTAGGATATGTAAATGGAGCAAATTCGGTTGAAGGGTGGTTTCTGCCGCAATATTCCTATGCACCGGGATTGAAACTAGCTGAATAGTTTTAATTCTAAGACCCACCATTATTGTATCGCCAGCTAAGATGGTAATGGTGGCAGGTAAAAGAATAGTCTGCCGGAGACACTAACACCGGCAGATTTTCTTTTAGATCTGGATTGAACCGGGGCAGATGCACCCTTAAATAGACAATTTCCCACCTTTTTATCATTTTAGAAGCATTGATCTTTCTGCCAGTTTTTAAGTACATTTAAGTTTATTTTATACCTGCGTATGGAAAATGAGAATTATAAGATCCTTGCAGCTCTTGCTTTTGGGGCAATGGGAGGCTTGTTACTGGGTAACTATATCTGGGGATCAGCTCAGGGTAAAAACCGAAGCCTTTCAAATCACCTGACAACCCTGAGCAAGGTAGTTGAGCAAATCGAAAACATCAATACTGAAGAATCGGAAAAGCTCAAAGAAAGGATTGAAAATATTTTAACCACAATTGAATCAAGCTATGGCGACCCTGAAGGATCAAATCAATGATATTAGCAAGGACACCGAAAGCCTGGTAAAGGAATACATCAGACTTTTCTCCATCAGGCAGTCTGAAAAGCTTGCTCTGTTTTTGGGAATATTATCCTCCGTATTTGTGCTGGCCGTCCTGCTGCTTATTGTGGTGGTTTTTTCATCATTTGCACTGGCTGCCTATCTGAATAAGATATTGCCTGGTGATTTCTGGGGCTTCTGGGTAGTAGGAGGAGCATATATTTTGCTTATTATTTTATTGATCATCAGGATTTTCAAATCGAAAACGCCGCTTTTTGGAAACTTCTTTGCCAGAATGATTTCCACAATCCTGGACCTCGAAACAGAGGATGCCAATAACCTGAAAGGGCTCAGGCATGCCGGCGAGCTGGCCAATCAGAAGATAGATGCTAATAAAATTAAGATAAAAGGAGATCTTCAGTTGCTTCGATTTACTATTTTTGAGGCGCTTTTTAAAGAATTTGTCGGTTTGTTTAAATCCAGGAAGAAAGAAAAGGGCAAGGCCAGGAAAGCCAGGAAAACAGAAATGACTGACAAAACTGACAAAACCGATAACACCCGATAGATATAATGCCTGATCGCATCATTAAGTACCGACGCCTCATCATAATTGCAGCACTGATCATCACTGTGCTGGCAGGCTTGTTGATACCCCGGCTTGAAATCAATCCCAATCTGGATAAATATGTGCCCGATAACATGGAGAATAAAGCTTACCTGAGGGAGCTGAACTCAATTTTCGGAAGCACTGAAATGATCCTGGTGATGCTCCATGATGGTGACCTTGTAAACGCTGCCACCTTAAGGAGACTGAATGCACTGGCAGGCGATCTTGCAGAGGTGGAAGGGATTACACGCTGTATCTCTCCCTTTGATGCAAAGGAGATCTCCTACGACGATGGTTTTATGTTGATGGATCCGCTTTTAAGGGAGGAGTCTCTTGACACCTACGATTATGAATCCCTTAAGACCCGCATTGCAGCCAACCAGATGGCAAGCCGCTTCTTTTCTGGAGACTTCACCCTGGCGTCCATAATTCTGAGTAAGGATACAGATGCACCTGAGTCAATCATAGAGGATATTAAGGAAGTGATTGCCCAACACCCTGGAAGTGAAGAGGTGCTGATAGGAGGCCTGCCCTATATTCGTTACTCCATCTCAGGAAATATCAAGAGTGATATGATTGTGCTTGTACCTCTGGCCCTGGTATTGATGGTGTCCATGCTCTATTTTTTCTTTCGTGAATGGAGGGGGGTCTTAATGCCTTTCAGTGTAGTGGCCATGAGTATTATATTCTCTTTTGGAGTAATGGCTCTTTTCGGATGGCAGATATCCCTGATGTCCATATTAATGCCCATCATGCTTATTGCCATTGCCAACAACTATGGCATTCATATGATTGCCCTTTACCAGGAACTGGCCAGGAGTCCGGAACACATGTCCATGATAGATATTTGCAAAAGGATCTATGTGGATTTGAAGCGCCCGATTATTATCACCGGCCTGAC
>CAYWGP010000165.1:0-2489 GCA_964458155.1 uncultured Bacteroides sp. | reverse complement strand
GTGAGGGCTTCTTCAGGACTGACCTTGCAGGAAGCCAAAGAGCTGAATCCGAGCATCAATCCTCCTCCAGCTAAAAAGGTGTGCTTGATAAAGGAACGTCTATTGAATGTAGTTCTTACAACAGTCATATCACGTCAATTTAAGGTGATTAAGATTTGGCTACCGTTTGGATGGCTGCTTTGATCCTGGTATAGGTGCCGCAACGGCATAAATTCCCATACATGGCTTCCTCAATTTCTTCGTTCGTGGGAGCCGGATTGTGTTTTAAAAAGGCTGCTGCCTGCATGATCTGGCCCGGTTGACAGTACCCACACTGGGATACATCGTGCTCCATCCAGGCTTTTTGAAGAGGATGATCCCCTTTTTCAGAAAGTCCTTCAATGGTGGTAACCATCTGGTGACCCACTTCCGATACCAGTAACTGGCAGGAACGTACAGCTTCATCTCCCAGATGGATGGTGCAGGCCCCGCATACGGAAACCCCACAACCGTATTTGGTACCCAGTAACCTTAGATGGTCCCTTAGCACCCATAACAAGGGGGTGGAAGGATCCACATCCACTTCCCGGTTTTTCCCGTTGATGTTCAGATTGAAAATTGCCATAAGTCTGAGTTCAAAAGATAATGTTTACTTACAATTGCAGCAGGAACAAATTCTATAATACAAACAAGTTCAAGTTCATATAGTTCGTATTTTAATCCAGGTCTGGGTTTAAGATCCAGATTTTAAGCTTGGCTGACAAGCGCTCAATCAGCAACTTTGACACAGACCAACTGGCTTTGATCCCGGATCAGCAACTTTCCGTCTGCCAGTGCGATAGGGGCCCAGTTCTGGTTGCCATACCTGGGTTCAGCTACTTCTACAATCTTAAGCACATCTGCTGAAGCAAGTGCTTTGAAACCAGCCGGATCCGGCTCAATCAGATATAGAGTCTTATCTCCATCGGTGGCAAATATCAGACCATCAGCCAGAATCATACTACCCTTATTGAAACCGGGTTCGCGTCCTGTTTTCCACATTAACTCACCATTCATGCTCATGCACACCAACCCGTCTCTTCTCCTGTTGGTGGAATACTGTGCGTAAAAATAGCCATCATGAAATATGGGTGGCTTTGTATGCGCTCCAAAGTCCACATTCTTATAAAGCTCTTTAACTTCATAAGCACCATCTGTTTGCTTCTCCACCTGAATCATAGCTGCACCGGCTTCATACCCCCCTACGATAAGAGCCTTCCCATCACCGGCATCAAAAGCACTCGGAGCGGGAATAATACATTGCCAGTTGGTATATTCCCATAGGATTTCGCCCGTAAGAGGATCTATACCAACAACTTTTCCCCCGGTCTGGTCCTCTCCGCGACCTCTGGAAGCACCAACCATTACCACATGGTCCTCTTCATCAACTTTTACAATGGACGGACTGGCATAGCCTTCACGACCAAGGGACGGAGTGGCCCATTTGAGATCACCGTTCATTTTATCATATGCCACTACACCTGCTTCGGGGGTCTGAGATGCCAGAATTACCAGATCATTATATACCAAAGGGCATTGTACAACTGCCCATCTGGGGATTTCTTCTCCGCCAAAATCTGTCCATATATTTTTGTTCCAGACAGGCTTATGTGTATTGATATCTATACAATAGAGGTCGCCGTTATGACCACAGGAATACACATAGTTACCATCCATGGCAGGTACACTTCGGGTACCGGGAAATCTGACGGTTCCGGGTGCATCATAAGCAAAGCTCCAGAGCTCTTCACCGCTATTTAAGTCAAAACTCCGCATTATATCTCCTACCTCATCATCCCTATCCAGGAAGTAGACTATTCCGTCTCTGGCGATAGGCCCGCCATTCCCAAGGCCTACTTCTAGGGTCCAGAGAACTTCTGGCCCACTCTCAGGCCAGGCTCTTAAAATATTCTTCTGTGGTGAAGTGCTGTTTCTGTCTGGACCCAGGTACTGGGGCCAGTCCTGTGCATTTAAAAGGGTTGTATAAACCAGTAATACGATTAAGAGTGAGCAAAGCCGTATTGTTTTCTTGGATCTCATCAGAATAGAAGTTTTGGTGAGTATTCGTACCTGTTCGTATTTATGTTTGATGCCAATGGAGGCATATAGTTTAAAGCCCCAGATGGCATTCTATCAGATATCGTATTGTTAATCAAGATTATTGATTCTACTGTCTTAAATAATTATGAACCATGGGCAATAACATTTGTTTAACGAGCGATCTTTTTTTTACCTGTGGAATATCTAAAACCATGAAAGCAGCATACCTTGTATCATACGGCCAGCCCGGATCACTTCAGCATGGAGAATTGCCAGAGCCAGCTTTACAGGAGAATAGTATAATGGTTCTGGTTAGGGCAGTTTCAGTAAATCCAGTGGACTGGAAAACCAGGCAGGGAGTTCTCAAGTTGGTCCAGGGATCCAAATTTCCAAGGTTCATCGGTTCCGACTTTGCGGGAATCGTAAAGGAA
>CAYWGP010000164.1:0-33527 GCA_964458155.1 uncultured Bacteroides sp. | reverse complement strand
TATATCCTGCTCACTGCATACCATTTGCGGCCTAATCCGAATTTACCAGTGAAGCCATCTTCTCCCCTAATTCAGCCGGCGAAACAACCACAGTGATTCCGCATTCCTCCATGATCTTCATTTTTGCTTCAGCAGTGTCGGCCTTACCCCCGATAATGGCTCCGGCATGCCCCATTCTACGCCCTTTGGGAGCAGTTTGTCCGGCTATAAATCCAACCACCGGTTTTGTTCCATGCTCTTTGATCCAGTAGGCAGCCTCAGCTTCCATACTTCCACCGATCTCCCCGATCATAATTATACCCTTTGTCTGTTTATCCTCCATCAGGAGTTTCACCGCGTCCAGGGTTGTTGTACCAATAATTGGATCACCTCCGATACCAATGCAGGTGGATTGCCCAAGTCCTGTTTTAGTAATCTGGTCCACCGCCTCATAGGTTAATGTTCCAGAACGGGATACAATTCCGATAATTCCCTTCTGATGTATAAAGCCTGGCATGATACCCACTTTGGCTTCACCCGGTGTGATAACTCCCGGACAGTTGGGGCCCACCAGCCTGGCATCCCGGTTCTCCAGGTAGGCCTTTACCTTGATCATATCGGCGGTGGGAATACCTTCGGTAATACAAACCACGAGTTTTATTCCTGCAGCAGCAGCTTCCATAATGGCATCGGCTGCAAATGGCGGCGGAACGAAGATCACCGATGTATCTGCACCTGTCTTATCTACTGCATCCTGAACGGTGTTAAATACGGGCTTCCCCAGATGTTCCTGCCCCCCTTTTCCCGGGGTTACCCCACCCACCAGATTGGTGCCGTATTCGATCATTTGACTTGCATGGAAAGTACCTTCACTTCCGGTAAATCCCTGGACAATTACCCTGGACTTCTTATTCAGTAATACACTCATTAAATGCTAGGTTTTAGGTTCTGACTGAATCTCAAATGTAAGTAAATTTTTGTACATTTCGACATGGAAGAAATCCTGTATATAGGCATTACCCAGACCCTCTTTGCCGGTATCCTGATTGCTGCAAAAAAGCCCAGAATAAATGCCAATCAGATTCTTGCCGCCTGGCTGTTGATCATTTGTTTTGAGATGATCATTGTACTGCTCAATCTTACACTTGTTGAGCTTTACTCTGTAAAAATTCTTCCATACACCTATGGTCCTCTTTTATTACTTTATGCAAAATTTCTCACTGAAGAAAAGCCCCAATGGAATCCACGTTACCTGTGGCATTTCGTCCCCTTTTTCATCTTCCTTATTGCCTCCCTGATATTTATAAATGAACGGGTCATGCATGGTACTGATGGCTTCCTTGTGAAGGATCGCTTTATACCTTTCAGGATTGTCTACGCCGCTACGTTTTTCATTTCAATAAGCGCCTATTCTGTGGCGACATTCGTAGTCATACACAGGCACCAGAAACAAATGAAAAAACTTCTTAGCTACTCCTCTGAAAAGATTACTCTTCGTTGGCTACTGGGCCTTTCCATCACATTTTATACAGGCTATGTAATAATGTTTATTTTCGGAGGGATAGATATAATGGTGGGATTTATGCCCTTTGATCCCTATGAGCTAAGCTTTATAAGTCTGACATTTCTGACTTTCCTTTTCGGGGTATTCGGATTCCACCAGCCCGGTATTTTTGAGGAGATTGTCAGGCCCCAGGACCATATGAAGGTACTGGAAATTGAACCGAATAATAAAAAATACCAGAGATCCGGATTAAAACAGGAAGATGTGGCCGATCTGGTGAATAAAATCAGGAAGTACCTGGTCATTAAAAAGCCTTACCTGGACAGGGCACTGACCATCTATGACCTGAGCGACCAGTTGAAAATTTCCCGGCATATTTTATCGGAAGTGATCAATGAGCACATGGGAATGAACTTCTACAGCCTGGTCAATGAATACAGGGTTAATGAGGTGAAAGAGCGATTGAAGAGCAATGAATTCAAACATCTGACCATCCTGGCCATTGCCTATGATTCAGGCTTTAATTCCAAATCCAGCTTTAATACCATCTTTAAAGAAAAAACAGGTCAGACTCCAAGCGAATATCTAAGTGGGCTTAATGCCAGAAATTCCTGAACGATCTTCCCAGAACAGAGCGGTATATACGAAGGTATATCTTGCGGTGTGGCGGGTACTTCAGAAAAAGCTCGAACCACATGGGTTTAACCATAATGGTCTTATGATGACTGAAGTCATTAAATCCGGCCCTGCCGTGATAACTACCCATACCTGAAGCACCAACACCTCCAAAAGGTGCATTCATATTGATAAAATGCATCACCACGTCGTTGATCATGCCCCCTCCTGAGGCGATCTGCTTCATAATATTTTCTGCCAGGCGCCTGTTGCCTGTGAAGATGTAAAGCACCAGAGGAGAGGCTTGTAATTTAAGGGATTCTACAAGTTCATCCAGGTCTCTGTATGTAAGAACCGGGAGAAGTGGTCCGAATATTTCTTCCTGCATAACCGGATCGTCGGACATTACTCCATCCATAATGGTTGGTTCAATGTATCGTTCCGCAGGATCATTGGATCCTCCGTAAACCACTTTTGAAGGATCGATCAAACTTAATACCCTGTTAAAATTCCTGTCATCTGCCATTCTTGGAAGCAGAGGGCTTTGTTTAGGATCTGATTCAGTAATACGGTCCAGTTGCTTTCCTATTTCCTGAACTAGTTTATCCTTAATAGATTCGTGTACATACAGATGGTCGGGAGATACACAGGCCTGACCGTTATTATGAAGTTTACCCCATGCAATTCGCTGTGCCGTACGCTTCAGATTGCAGTCGGGCATCACAATGACCGGGTTCTTTCCACCCAGTTCCAGTGTCACCGGAGTAAGGTGTTCTGCAGCTGCCCTCATCACAATCCGCCCAACCTGTGTACTTCCTGTGAAGAAGATTTTGTCAAATTTCTGACTGAGAAGCTCTGTTGTTTCATCCACACCTCCTTCCACCACATGAAGCAGTTCCCTGGGAAAATTGGAATTTATAATTGTAGCCATGGCTGCCGAAGAATGTGTGGTAACTTCGCTGGGTTTCAGGATCACAGTATTTCCAGCGGCCAGTGCCGAGATCATTGGAACCAGGGACAACATAAAGGGATAGTTCCATGGCCCTATCACCAGGGCGACCCCATAGGGAACCGGATTGGTTCTTGTACGGGCAGGAAAATTGGATAGATTGGTCAGGTGCCGCCTGGAGCGGGACCATCTCTTTAGTTGCCGGATGGCGCCGTTTATTTCACCGTAGGGAAGGCTGAGTTCATTTTCCACGGTCAGCATAAGAGGTTTCCTGAAGTCCTTGTAAATGGCTTCTGTAAGCAGGGATTCATTTACCAGTAAGAGATCGTGTAGTTTGCGAAGGTTCTTTTTCCTTCCTGAGATTGGCCTGGTGTAGCCAGCCAGGAAGTATTTACGCTGGGATGCAACTAATTCCTTCATGGGATAAAAATAGCAAATAATCACTCTAATGGTTCAGACCCATCGGTCTGAACCCCTTATTCATGGTCCATTGGTCCGGACCGCACAATCCGGACGATCAGGAGAAAAAGGCGATGTAGTTTTAGATCTATGAATACAAGAATGCTATTGGGATTACTGTTGACAATGTGTCTGTCTGCTGCTTCAGGTCAGGGCCTTTTTGAAACTACCCTGAGTGAAGGAGCAAATACAAAGGGGGATGATGCCCTGACCCTGGGGGGATTTATACGCTCGGCGGTCTACCTGGGAAATACACCTGATGAAGAAAAACCCTACCTGCAGAGTGCGTATGGACAGGTTGGATTACAAATGAAGGCAAGGGCCGGAACATGGGCCACCGCTGTAGCTGATATAAGGTTCAGGTACGGAACCGAGTGGCAGCAGAATATTTCAGAATTAAACATCAGGGAGGCTTATGTTGACTTGCAGACAGGACCGGTGGGATTCAGGCTTGGAAAGTATATTTCGCCCTGGGGTAAAGGCACCCTCTTCAATCCCACCAATAAAATCATCCCGATGGATCCCACCACCAGGTCACCCGATCCGGATGATATGAACCTGGGGATCTGGGCATTGCAGGGAAGCGTCAGACTGGGATCCTATCTGCAAGTGAGGGCTACATGGAATCCCCTTTATCAGCCAGGTAAACTGCTTATAGATCCCATTCCAATGCCTGACTATGTAAATTTCCTTGATCCTGATTATCCCGGCGTAGAACTGGATGATGGCAGTTATGGAATCCAGCTTGATCTCCGCGCCCCTGCTTTGGACGCTGCGTTATACTGGTTTGACGGATATCACAGCTGGCCTGGCATTGCTTATGACTCCTTTATAATGGATACACTCACCATGGAACCTGTGGCACTGAACGTCCTGGAAAAGGCCTACCGGATAAGGATGGCAGGACTGGACTTTTCCCTTCCGGTGGGTTCCTGGATCTTTACTGCCGAAGGCGCATGGTTCGAAACAACAGAGAGTCATGACTCGGTGGAGTATCTGCCTTTCCCGGAATTGTCGTATTCAGCCGAAATTGAAAAGAGTGGGGCATGGCTTACAGTAATAGCCGGATACTATGGCAAATATATCATAGATTTTACACCTGCCCTGGCAGAACCAAATCTTTCAGCGGAACAGGAGCAGTTCCTCCCACTGATGCAGGGAGGAATGCATATTACCAGCGAAGCTGTGGACGTCATTGTACAGGAGCAGATTTCAGCATTCAACAGACTTTACAACTACCAGTTGGAAGAGTATTATCATTCAACTTACCTTGTTCTAAAGGGAAATTTCTTTCACAACACCCTGGAACTTTCTGTTCCGCTCATATACAATTTTACTACAGAAGAGTGGATTGCTCAACCCTCCGTCTCATGGATGCCTGCAGATGGTTTAAAGGTCCAGGCCGGTTACAGTGGATTATGGGGAGGGGCAAATACTCTTAACGACCTGGTTGGCCCGGTTCTTAATGCCGCATATATATCAATGACACTTACATTTTAATCATGTAGAATGAATCAGAAAATAATAAAATACCGCTACTGGATTATTGCATTCTCCATCCTTTTAACCACAGGAATTTCCATGGCCCTGCTGAAACTGGAAATAGATCCGGACCTGAAGAATTACTTTCCAAAAACCATGACCTCCATGGTTAATACGGACAGAATCGAGGAAGTCTTCGGCAGTCAGGACATGATAATGATGATTTTTGAAACCGGTGATGTCCTGGATGAAGCCACTTTGAAGCGTGTGAAAGCGATTGAAAAAGAAATTGGCCGGATGGATGGTGTCAGGCGCACCTCCTCCCTGTTCGGATCCAATCACATCTATGGAGAAGACGGGGTTATGTATGTGGAGCCAACGGTTGTTCGAATTCCCCGAAACAAGGATCAGCGCGAAGAACTGCGCCAGACAATTAAGGAGAATGACATGGTTTACAAGATCATGGTTTCGGACGACTTCAAAGCTACAGCCCTGGTAGTCAATCTTGACAGGGATGTAAATGAAGACGCTGTATTTGCAGGCATTTACGGGATCCTCGGCGAGCATCCGGGAAACGAAAAGATTCACTTCGGGGGACTTCCCTACCTGCGCCAGGCCATTGATAAAGATATCAAGCGCGACGGAATTATTCTTATTCCCATTGCGCTGCTTCTGATGCTAATTTTTCTCTTCCTTGTTTTTCGTGAATGGAAAGGCGTTTGGTTACCCTTCCTGGTGGTGGTGATGTCGGCCCTGGTGGGAATCTCCATGATCCCGGTCCTGGGATGGAAATTTTCCATAATCACCCTTCTGGTACCCATTCTTCTGATCGCGGTAGCTAACGATTATGGCATACATATGATCGCCAGGTACCAGGAGCTCAATGCTTCAGATTCCAAGGAAAATATGCGGGGAAAAGCTGCCAGGATCACAGGCGATCTCTGGAAACCAATTATGCTCACAGGCCTTACAACCGTAGCGGGTATTTCAGCCCTGTGGGCGCATACCATGATCCCGGCACGGCAAATGGCCCTGGTGGCAAGTATAGGGATCCTGCTAGCTGTATTCTTCAGCCTGGTCCTGCTTCCGGCTTTGCTCTCCCTGCTCCCTAAATCCACATATATTCCCACCATTACAGAAGAAGGAAGATCGAGCAGCAGGACTGCCCTTGGGCGGGTCTCATTCTTTGTCGTCAGAAATAAAAAACTTATACCACCTGTGACACTAATTGCTACCCTTCTTATATCCTCCGGGATATTCTTTCTCAAGGTAGATTCCAATGAGGAAAATTTCTTCCCGGAGCGGCATGAAGTGAAGCAGGCTGCAAATATTATCAACACGAAGTTCGGGGGATCTGAGAGTATTTCTATTACATTTAGCGGTGACATACTCTCCCCCGAACTTCTTTTAAGAATGGAAGCTTATGGGGAAGAAATGGAAAAACTGGATGCGGTAGATTATACCATGGGTTTTTCCGGGGTAATCAGGGAAATCAGTAAAGCACTGAATGACCCGGGTGATCCTCTGTATGACAAAATCCCTCCCTCCCGGGAGGCAGTTGCCCAGTATATGGAACTCTACTCCATGAACGGTGATCCGGAAGAACTTGAGATGCTGGTTGACTTCAATTATGAACATGCCCACCTGATGATCCGGATCAATGATGCCAACAATGGAACAGTTAATGGCATAATTACACAAATTGAGGAGCTTACTAAAAATGATCCATCTATAGATGCCATTGGAGGCTATGGCTATGTGCGCTCCGAGCTGGCCAATAAGGTTCTCAAGGGGACATACAGTTCCCTGGGTATTGCCCTGGTCATCATATTTATCCTGCTATCCATCATCTTCCGGTCACTGAAGGCAGGACTGGTGGGAATTGTACCACTCTCCATATCTGTGGTGGTTCTCTTCGGTCTGATGGGGCTCTTCGGGATCCGGCTGGATGTGGCCACAGCCCTGCTCTCGTCTGTCATGATAGGCGTAGGGGTTGATTACACCATACATTTTCTTTGGAGATACAGGGAGGAGCGACAGCAGAACAGGCCGGCCACCGAGGCGGTCATCACTACCATCAGCACAACAGGTCGCGGAATCACTTTCAATGCTCTATCAGTAATAGTTGGTTTCCTGGTACTGATCATCTCCTCCTTCACCCCCATCCGCTTCTTCGGGGTCCTGGTGGTGGTCTCCATCCTCAGTTGCCTGGTTGGTGCACTGATCATCCTGCCGGCTCTGGTACTCCGCTACCGTTTTGCATTCCTGGAGCCAGCACAAGGTGAAATAAAAATTCGAAAAATTAAAGGAAAGAAAGTTATGAGAAGAGTCGCCATGGGTATCGTACTGGCCCTGTTACTGTCCATTAGTGCCAGTGCACAGGATGCCAGGGAAATCATTAAAAGGAGTCTGGATGTGGTAAAAGTGAGTTCATTCGAGTCGGTATCAACCCTCACTATTACCGATTCAAAAGGAAACACGCGTGTCCGCAAAAGCTCCATGGCCTCTATGTCACTGGACGATGGGACCGAAAAGAGAATCATCAAGTTTGTTTCTCCTGCTGAGGTACGCGGTACAGGAATCCTCATTTTCGATTACCCTGAAAAAAGTGATGATATGTGGATTTATCTGCCTGCCCTCCGAAAAACCAGGCGTATCGTGAGCAAAGAAAAGAGTAAAAGCTTCATGGGAAGTGAGTTTTCAAATGCCAATATGACTGCACCCGGACTGGACGATTTCACCTATAACCTGCTGGGTAAGGAGGAATATGAAGGAAAGATGTGTTACATGGTTGAATCCAGACCTGTGAATTCGGACCTTGAGGATGAATACGGCTATAGAAAATCTGTTTCCTGGGTTGATGAAAATAACTATCTGGTATACCAGATTCACTATGCTGACTTTGATGGAGATTTATTTAAAACCATCACCAACAGCGATTTCCAGGAACTGGATAAGGCGAGAGGGAGATACATGCTTACAGGAATGAAAGTCATAAACCTTCAGAATAAAAGAAGTTCGGAAATGCTTATGGAGCAGGTGGCAGTCACCACCACAGATCCATCCTATTTTACAGTAGCATTTCTGGAGAAAGAATGAAAACACAAGGGAAAGACAAATAGCAAGATATTCCCTACTTTTGCACAATGTCTTTCGATTCCACCATATGTGCACTGGCTACACCCGGACATGGAGCTATAGCTGTTATCAGAGTCAGTGGTCCCGCTGCCATTCAGATTACTGAAGTGATCTTCCAGTCAGCCACCAGTGGAAAACGATTGGAGGAACAAGAGCCCAATACGATCCATTTCGGGACCATTCGGGATGGTGAGGAGATTGTGGATGAAATCCTGATAAGCCTGTTTAAAGCCCCCCACTCTTATACCGGGGAAGACTCTATCGAAATTTCCTGCCACGGCTCACCTTATATACAGCAAAAGATCCTGGAGCTTCTGGTGAAACAGGGGGCAGAACCAGCCAGGCCGGGAGAATTCACACAGCGCGCCTTTCTGAACGGAAAGATGGATCTGAGTCAGGCCGAAGCAGTGGCCGACCTGATAGCCGCAGAATCGGAGGGCGCCCACAGGGTGGCTCTGCAGCAGCTAAGGGGTGGGTTTTCAGATCAGTTAAAATCACTTCGTGCACAGTTGCTTCACTTTATTTCCATGATCGAGCTGGAACTGGATTTCAGCGAAGAGGACGTGGAGTTTGCGGACCGCAGCAAGTTGATCAGCCTGCTGAATCAGATCTCCACCCTCATTGATGAACTGATCAACTCTTTCCAACTGGGCAATGTTTTGAAGAACGGGGTTCCGGTGGCCATTATCGGACGGCCAAATGTGGGCAAATCAACACTCTTGAATGCCATTCTGAAAGAGGAGCGTGCCATTGTCAGCGACATTGAGGGAACCACACGCGACTCCATCGAAGACACTATCAACCTTGAAGGGATTAATTTCCGTTTTATAGATACAGCCGGTATAAGGGAAACCGCCGACACTATTGAAAACCTTGGGATCAGACGGACCTACCAGAAGATTGACCAGGCCTCCATCGTACTGTTGCTGACCGAGGCTGGAGATGATCCCGCCATCATCAAACAATCCATTGAAGCCATCCGCCAGCAACTGAATGGCGGCAAGCAGCTGGTGGTAGTTTTAAATAAAGCAGACCGGGTGCCGGAAAAACAGCAAATGGAGCTGCAACAAAGTATAAGCCTGGATGAAAATGAAAGAATCATCTCCATCTCTGCTGAAAAGGGGAAGAACATCGATGGCCTGAGCAAAATGCTCCTTGAGCTGGTTAACCTGGGCAGCATCAAACACCAGGATGTGGTCATCTCCAACATCCGGCACTACAATGCCCTGAAATCTGCCTCTCAGGGGCTCTCACGCGCCTCTGAGGGCCTTGCCTCTGCCCTGCCCACCGACCTGCTGGCACAGGATATTCGCGAGGTATTGCACTACCTGGGCGAAATTACCGGTGAGGTCACCACCGACGAAGTCCTGGGCAACATCTTCAAGAATTTCTGCATCGGGAAATAGAACGCTCAGCTGATTATTCGCTTTGCTTTTTTTGAATGGATAGATGATATTCCTGGAGGGATTTTACCTTATAGGCTCCGTTCCTCCTGTCTTTGATTCCTTTGGTAGCTGCCAGGGCTGCTGATGTGGTTGTGATGTATGGCACTTTGTGCTTAATTGCATTCTTTCGGATATAGGAATCATCATACTCACTTTGTTTCCCGGCCGGTGTATTGATGACCAGGTTAATTACGCCGTTTTTAATTGCATCAACAATATTTGGCCTGCCTTCATGCACTTTCTTTACAAATTCACATTCGACTCCATTTTCTTCAAGAAAATGTTTCGTTCCCTCGGTAGCCATGATGTTGAACTTCATGTCCTGGAAGTTTTTCACACATTCCATTATTTTATCCTTATCCCGGTCTGCAATTGTTATTAATACTGTACCCTCAAGCGGCAAACTTGTCTGTGTTGCTTCCTGAGCTTTAAAAAATGCAAGTCCATACGAATCTGCCAGTCCCAGAACTTCCCCGGTTGAGCGCATCTCCGGGCTCAGCAATGGATCCACATCTGGGAACATATTAAATGGAAATACTGATTCCTTTACACCAAAATGCTCAATCTTTTGGTCCTGAAAGTTAAATTCTGAGAGTTTCTGTCCCAGCATGATATGAGTTGCAAATTTTGCCATTGAAATATTGCACACTTTCGAAACAAGAGGAACAGTACGTGATGCTCTGGGATTTGCTTCCAGTATGTATACAATATCATTATAAATAGCATATTGGATATTCATCAAGCCAACCACATTTAATTCAATGGCAATTCTTTTTGTGTATTCCTTGATTGTCTCCTGATGGATTTCCGGAATGATTACCGGTGGTATCACGCATGCTGAATCTCCGGAATGGATTCCGGCATATTCGATATGCTGCATTACCGCAGGAACAAATACTTCGCTTCCATCGGAAATGGCATCTGCTTCCGCCTCAATGGCATCTTCCAGGAACATATCGATCAGCAATGGTCTATCCGGGGAAACACCAACAGCTTCGCTTATATATTGCTCAAGCATTTCCTCATCCAGTACAATCTTCATTGCCCTGCCTCCAAGAACGTATGACGGCCTCACCATCAGGGGGTATGCGATCCTATTTGCGATTACCTTAGCTTCATCAAGGGTACTAGCCATGCCTGACTCAGGCTGGGGAATCCCCAGTTTCTTCATGATCTTGCGAAAACGATCTCTGTCTTCTGCCAGATCGATGGTATCCGGAGTTGTACCCAGTATCTTTACACCGGCTTCGGCCAGCTCATTGGCCAGATTTAGAGGTGTTTGGCCACCAAATTGAACTATTATACCTTCAGGCTTCTCCTTCTCATAAATACTTAGTACATCCTCAACTGTCAGTGGTTCAAAGTACAATTTATCGGACGTGTCATAATCTGTGGAAACAGTTTCCGGATTACAATTAACCATAATGGATTCGAATCCTGCTTTACGAATGGCCATAGCAGCATGCACGCAACAATAATCAAATTCAATTCCCTGTCCTATTCGGTTCGGTCCGCCACCAAGGACCATGATCTTCTTCCTGTCGCTTACTTCAACCTTGTCTGGTGCATTATAAGTGGAGAAGTAATACGCAGCATCTTCAACCCCGCTTACCGGAACAGGCTCCCAGGCTTCCTTCAGTCCAAGGGAATATCTCTTATCCCTGACTTCTTTTTCGGGGACCTTTAGCAATTGAGACAAATACTTGTCTGCAAATCCGTCTTTTTTGGCTTGCAAAAAAATCTCATCAGGCAATGATGCCCAGGTGAAACTCAGAATCTGTTCCTCCAGCTCCACCAACTCCTTCATTTGAGAAAGGAACCACGTTTTAATATGGGTTTTGATGAAAAGGTCCTCTACATCAGCGCCTTTGCGTAATGCCTCATATATAATAAACTGGCGCTCGCTGGACGGATGCTTCAGGAGTGTGATCAATTCATCCAGTGACTTCTTGTTAAAATCCCTGGCAAATCCAAGACCGTAGCGACCAATTTCCAGGGATCGAATGGCTTTCTGAAGTGCTTCTTTATAGTTTTTCCCAATGCTCATAACCTCACCAACTGCCTGCATCTGGGTTCCCAGTTTATCTTCCAGCTTATCAAATTTTTCGAAGGCCCATCTGGCAAATTTCACAACAACATAATCCCCCGAAGGAGTATATTTATCCAGGGTCCCGTCCCTCCAGTATGGTATCTCATCCATGGTCAATCCACCAGCAAGTAACGCTGATACAAGAGCGATCGGAAATCCTGTTGCTTTGGAAGCAAGTGCAGATGAACGGGATGTCCTCGGATTAATCTCTATGACGACCACCCGTCCTGTTTCAGGATCGTGAGCAAATTGTACGTTTGTGCCTCCTATTACTTCAATTGCTTTAACAATATCATAGGAATATTTCTGCAAACGTGCCTGAAGTTCAGGGGCTATGGTTAACATAGGAGCCGTACAAAATGAATCACCGGTATGGACACCCATGGCATCCACGTTTTCGATGAAACAAACAGTGATCATCTGGTTCTTGGCGTCCCTTACTACCTCAAGTTCAAGCTCTTCCCAGCCCAGGACAGATTCCTCAACCAGAACCTGGTTCACAATACTGACTGATAGTCCCCTGTTTACGATAGTCCGCAACTCCTCGATATTGTATACAATACCGCCGCCTGTACCACCCATTGTATATGCAGGTCTGATCACCACCGGATATCCCAGTTCGTCAGCAACTTTCTCAGCTTCAACCAAGGTATTCACAGCCGTGCTTTTGGGCATTTCAATTCCCAGACGATTCATGGTTTCTTTAAAAGCTGTGCGGTCTTCTCCCCGTTCAATGGCATCTATATTCACACCAATTATCCTTACACCATAATAGTCCAGAATACCACTTTTTGCAAGCAACAGAGAGAGGTTCAAAGCCGTCTGTCCCCCAAGGTTGGGAAGCAATGCATCAGGCTTTTCCTTTTTGATGATTTCTGTTAAGGCATATTCATTCAGGGCTTCGATATAGGTCACATCTGCCATTTCCGGATCTGTCATGATGGTAGCCGGATTGGAGTTGACCAGGACTATTTTATAACCCATGGATCGGAGCGCCTTGCATGCCTGTGTACCTGAATAGTCGAATTCACATGCTTGTCCGATTATTATGGGTCCCGATCCAATAATCAATACCTTTTCAATGTCCTTGAGTTTTGCCATGGGTGCTATCTGTTTTTCTGAAATATCAGGGATCACTTTGATAAAGATGTGAAATAATTCCAGATTTCACATCTCATTGGCCAGATTGAATATCAAATAGTTATTGACAATCAGGATTGGCATTGAGCAGGGCTATTTGACTTTACCAGCGCATGTATTCATGAGCCATGCCAGAAATAAGGAAACCTTGAGAATTCTTAAAGACCAGGATCTCAGAAGGGATCACCTCTGCCCTGCTTGCCCTGGACATTATTACTTTTCCCTGGTTCAATTCCATATACAAATATCAAGACTCTAATAAATATTCAATCTTAACTTAATATTTGATATATTTTTGCCCATTTTTGTTTCAATCTATAATAATGTTAATTAAACATCAAATAAAATGATACAATGGGTCAAAAATAATGATGCCATCGGAACAGTAAACCGCGGTGTCCCTTGTGAATCCGGATTATGTACTCTTTGCGATTCAGCTTGCAAAGGTAAATGTGAAACATGGCTGGCCTCGCTTAAAGGCAGAAAGCTGCTATATCCCAGGAATTTCGGACAAACAACCTCGGGATCATGGTTAACTTCTACTGTGGGTGTGGGGTACCACTCCCTCAGAATACAAGGGTATGCATATGGAGCGAAGGGCATCGCACCACCCATGAGCAATAATCCGGATGACTGCCTTTTCACCAACGCCAGTGTTACAACGGCATTCGGGAATAAGGAGATGACCAAATGTCGTGTACCCATCATGACGGGAGCTCTTGGATCAACCTTTATAGCAAGAAACTACTGGGAATCTTTTGCAGTAGGATCTGCTCTGTGCGGTATGCCAATAGTAGTTGGTGAAAATGTCGTAGGTGTTGATAAGGAATCGGTCATCAAAGACAGGAAGATAGAGAAGGCACCCGAACTGGACCGAAGGATTGAGACCTTTTTCAGGTACTACGACGGTTACGGAGCCATCATTGTACAGATGAATGTGGAGGATACCAGGAATGGAGTAGCGGAATACATCATCAACAAATTCGGAAACAAGGTGATCATAGAACTTAAATGGGGACAGGGGGCAAAAAATATTGGAGGTGAAATACAGGTGAACAGCATTGAATATGCAAAATTCCTGAAAGACCGCGGATACCTGGTCGATCCCGATCCATATCATCCTGTCGTTGAGGCGGCTTTTGAGTCAAGGGCTATCAGTTCTTTTGCCAGGCACAGTCGCCTCGGGGCGACTGATTTATCTTCAGCAGAGGAAGTGGGAGAGTCTTTTATGAACAGTGTTGCTTTCCTCAGGAAATTGGGATTCACACGAATTACTTTGAAGACCGGTGCATATGGCATGGAAGCTCTGGCAATGGCAATCCGTTTTTCTGCAGATGCCGGACTGGACCTTTTGACCATTGATGGTTCTGGAGGTGGAACTGGAATGAGCCCCTGGAATATGATGCAGCACTGGGGAATTCCTTCTGTTGCATTGCATTCGAAGGCATATGAATATTGCAGAATCCTTGATGAAAAAGGTATTAAGGTCCCGGACATCTCATTTGCAGGTGGATTTGCAAGGGAAGATCACATTTATAAGGCAATGGCCATCGGTGCTCCCTACTCCAAATTGGTTTGCATGGGCCGAGCTCCAATGATCCCTGGATTTCTTGGAAGTAACATTGAGGGATTTTTCAAACCCGAAAAAAGAGCACAATTATACGGTCACTGGGAAACATTACCTCCGACAGTTCAGGAATTAGGAAAATATCCTGAAGAAATATTTGCAGGATGGGAGCCAGTTAAGGAAAAAGTGGGAAAGGATGAAATGAAGAATATTCCATTTGGCGCCATTGCAATGTATGCGTATGCTGATAAGTTGGCATGCGGTCTTCAGCAATTCATGGCTGGGGCACGAAAATTCAGCCTTAGTGAAGTTTCAAGAGAGGATCTTATGTCTGCAAATCGAGAAACCGAGGAGGTCACTGGCATAGCATTCATGACTGATGCCCAGAATGAGGAAGCCCTGAAAATTCTGAACGGCTGACTCTCTATACAATATCAATTTATTCTGTATATTTTTTGTACCCTATTTGTACCCCGATATACTTAACTAGCTGCCAATCAGTCTGCAGTTTGATATAAGCTTTTCCATTTTTTTTTAACTTGTTTAGCCAGTGGCTAAGTCTATAAATATGTTCCAGAGGTATGGCAGTATTTCTTCCAGACGAGCAACAGTACATCGACAGGCTGACCGCAATTGTTGAGGATCACCTATCCGATGCCAGTTTTGGGGTTGCTGAGCTGGCACATGAAATCGGAATCAGCGTGCAGTATCAGAAAGAAACTATCTGATTTCAATTTCTGAAGATTGAGAATACACTGATATACCTATCGAAGTCATCATTTCCAGTTATGGCTCCATATGCTGGCGTGATACATTTAGTCTCATAGTTGTTGATGTTAATGATATCAGGCAACCAGTATTTCGTACTTATCCCAATCCGGCAAGTGACCTGCTCACTGTCGAAACCGATCAGACCGGACTACATTTCATTGAAATCACCTCTCTTGCCGGGCAGTTGCTATTTGCTGAGAGAATGGAAGGAAACACCCATCAGATCGACCTCTCCCCTTTCCAAAAAGGGATTTGTTTCATTAGCATCAGGTCCGAAGAATTTGTGACCACAAAGAAGATCATTAAACTGTGAGGAAAAGATGATTGCATGGAATCACGGTCAGTCATCTCGCACACAACGCACTGAGAATCCAAACTCTTTCAGGTCCTGGTGACCACGGTACACGGTCGTGACATAATACCCCAGTGCACGTGCCCAGGCATTATTCTCGTTGTAATTGGATGAGGTCCAGAAGAAGGTGCTGAAATGAAGATTGTTGAAGTCACCTTTTGGGAAACGATCGCCTGCCGCCAGTGCCGAGAAGCGTGTTTCATTGCTGGCTCCTTTATTGGGTATTAACCATGATTCTATGCCGGTCGACTTAAGTTTTCCTCCCACATTGCCCCGCCATCCAGTACTATCAGCTGTAAGATCTGTCATTCCCAGGAACATCTCCAGTTCTTTCCAATCACCGTCACTGGGAAGGTGCCAGCCATCCGGACAAACACCCTGAATAGGAAAGAGCTCAGGATCTATGCTATCCTGCCCGTAAACAGCTGCACTCCAGGAATAAAGGGCCCCCAGTGTTTTACCATAGGAGCTCAAGTTGTTATAATAGCAATAGCCCTGCTCATTCACTCTAAGGGAATCCCACCATTCATCCTGCGGTATAAATGGAATATCAGTCCCGTCGGGGTAGCGGGTAACTTCCAGATTCCTTGCCATCCAGGTCTGTTCTCCAATTATTACCGTGGGATAAACATTGCCGTCAATATCGGTAAGGGGATAATCATTTGTTCGAAACTTCACTTCATTTCCGTATGCCAGCCCGGTGCTGTTAACAGCAAATGCCTTAACATAATAAATTGTTTTCAACTCCAGGTTCTTGACTGTGGTGAAAAATGGACTTGTTCCCTCGCTGAAAATTCTGTGTGTTCCTTCAATGGACGGATCTGGTAAAGTATCCCAACAGACTCCGTAGGAGATAATCTCAGATCCCCCATCATCACGTATCACCCCGCCTAAAATGGCAGAATACTCTGCAATGGTATGCGCTCCGGATGTCTCCACTCGTGGTGTGGTAAAAGTTCGTTCGGTCAACACAAGCATCTCCTCTCCATAGGAGCTGCCGGCTCCATTCACTGCAAAGGCCCGGACAAAATAGCTTGTGTTTTCATCAAGACCCTGGATGACAGCAGTAAAAATGCCTGCTTCAGCGAGGGGGCCCAACAATATGCAACTGTCACTGTCCAGAACGGGTGCTGGCTCCACGGACCAGCAAAAACCATGCTGGCTGACTCCATCTTTACCTGCTTCGATCAATGCACCTGAGGCAGTGAAGGAGCTTAAGCCGATATCTGCAATCCCGCTGGTCTCCACACGGGGTGGTAATTCCTCTCTCTCACAGGAAAGACTAAGCCACAGAAGACACGGGAAAAACAGCAGGCCACCTGTCCAGATAGAAATCTTCCGATTAATATGCAGAATCATATTTCTATAACCCTGAACCCGGATATTTTGTTTGTTTTCATGAATAATCCGGCTGCGGGCTTTCCACATATCACAATACTAATCTGTACCCGATCCCCATTTGTACCATGAAATCATAAGATTCTGATATACAGAATAATTTATATTCTGAATCGGAATTGCTATGAAAATAAACTATTTTTGCCCGATGTATGAATAAAACTTCCCCTCGACAATATCAATACCTGGTTTGGATTATACTGCTGCTTCTTTTTCCTGCTCTTTTCATTAACCTTGGTATGTCACCATTAATTGGTGACGAAGCAATCAGGGGGCTTGTCGCATTTGAAATGCAACAATCCGGAGACTGGGTGATTCCTACTATTAACGGAGAGCATTACTATAATAAACCTCCCCTGTATAATTGGATTTTACTGAGCTTTTTCAATATTTTTAAGCAGTATTCTGAATTTATCCTGCGTTTACCTTCTGTAATTTCATTGCTTCTCTTTGGCCTTGTAATCTATTTTACCACGCGGAAGGAACTGGGTAAACGGGTCGCCTTTCTGAGTTCGATGATATTTATAAGCTGCGGGAGGATTCTTTTTTACGATTCAATGAGAGGCTTGATAGACCTGAGCTTTTCAATGGTGATTTTTCTCAATTTCTATCTTGTCTACTATTTCCTGACTAAGAAAAAGTATTATTCTCTTTTTCTAATAAGCTATTTGCTTGTTTCAATTGCCTTCTTGATGAAGGGATTACCTGCCCTTATCTTTCAGGCGCTGACCCTGCTTGCTGCTCTGGCCTATTTCAAATCCCTGAAAAAAATATTTCATCCGTCTCATCTGCTCGGTATCCTTGTATTTTTAATTCTGGTTGGCGGATATTATTATATTTTATGGGAAAACTCCAGGGATCCTGAATATTTTATAAGACTGGTATCAGAATCAACTAAAAGGACATTTATTGAGAATGGCTTTTGGACTACAATAAAGCACTTATTTATCTTTCCCTTTGATCAGGTCTACCACCTTCTTCCCTGGTCTTTTTTATTTATATTTCTTTTCAGGAGATCCTTCTATGTCAAAATCGCTGATAATAAATACCTTGGATACCTGGCACTTGTTTTTATAGTGAATATCCCGGTTTACTGGACATCTGTCGGGACTCATCCCAGGTACATGTTTATGCTGTATCCGGTTCTTTTTATTTTACTGGTAAAATATTACTCTGATCTGAATCAGGATGAAAAATTTTTCAGGGTATTCTGGAGAATATTTTTCATTTTATCCGGATTGGCTCTGGTCTTCTTAACCTGGTATTTCTTATCGCAAAGCGCCTCCGAATCAAAAAAGGCATTAATCACTTATTTCCTCACTCTGCTGATCACACTCAGCGGATACTTTATAATGTGGAAGAAACAGGATATCAGACTTGAATTGATAATTATCCTGTTGCTTGTTATAAGAATTTTTTTCAATCTGGTGGTATTGCCGGACAGGCTGGCAAATTCTGCTGGACTTAAAGAAATAGAAGCGTCTGAGCAAATCTATGAGATTACCCGGAACAGTGAATTAAAACTGCATCCGGAAGCTCCTGTAAGTATCAGGTTTGTTTATTACATAAGCACGTCCAGAGAAGAGATCCTTAGAAAGGAATATGGTGAGTATAAGCAGGGTACATATTATATTTTTGACGCAATGAATCCGCTCCGCGAAGGAGAAATAAAGATTATGGAATTTGAATCAAGTTTGAAACAAGGCATGCTGAGACTTTCCATAATCACGAAAGATCATGAATCTTCGCCCTGAATGAATTCACTTTCTATACAAAGTTGAATTTCCTGAAAAATCCCACCTATTATGCAGCACACATAAGCATAAGCTGTGCACTGTTAAAAAGAGGAAAACAAAAAACTCGATGATTTAAAAAAGCATAGCTATTTTCCTTAAATACGCTCGAACAGGAAAAGACGGAAGTCTATCACACTCTTTCCCGGCATTTCCAATGCTTTCAGACTCATATTAAAGGTTCCTTTCGTCAATTGAATACTTCCCATATCCATCTCTTTCCAGTCTTTTACATAAGACTCCATGCGTGGAGTAAGGTCCTCATCCATGCCTCGCAATGGCGGATCAAATGCCTCGGTGATTTTTGTCTGTAAGAGGCTCTCTCCCACCGAAAGCTGAATAGTGGATCCCTCATCTCCCTCGGGACAGGTGTAATACAGAGCAACCTTGAAAACGCCATCCTCGGGTACCTCCACTTTCCAGGTAATGCTGTCATCCATACTGATCCAGTTGGTAAAGAAAGAGCAGTTTGGCCATCGGTTTGATCGTTTAATGTTGCCATGTTCCGTTCCGTCGCGTGCAGGGATCTGGGTATATTTCAGTGCCGGGTGCCCCAGGTAAAAGGGACGGGTATCCTCTTTGGGTAACTCCGCATCTATCTGAACACGAGAGTCTTCCGCCACTTTTACCATCTCTTCTTTAATCAGGGGTAGTTCCTCACCGAGATCCCATTTTTGTCCCCTGTCAGCCTCAATATCATATAATCCTCCCTTATGATCCAGCCTGTACTTCTGGCTCCGGATACTCAGGCGGCCACCCCAGTAATTCAGAAGATAACGGTCCTCAAATTCAGCATCATCTTCCAGGAGGCTCTCTTTTACGCTGATACCGTCCAGGGGATGCCTGGTATCATATGGAATGTCGCACATTTCACTCAGAGTGGGCAGCAGGTCTGTCACGGAGACCAGCCGCTCAACTTTTTTCCCCGCCTTGATCTTTTCAGGCCACTTTATAAACATTGGTGAACGCACTCCTCCTTCATCCACCGAACCCTTCTTACCCTTCATCCCGCCATTCCATCTCCAGAGGTTGGGACCGTTGTCACAGAAATAAAGGACGATGGTATTATCATCGATGCCCAGTTCCCTGGTTTTTTCCACAATCCGCCCCACATTCCAATCGATATTTTCACACATGGCAAGAGCGGCACGGGTATTATTAATATCCTCATTTTCTGAATCAGACAACATATTTAAGGGTTTATCCCTGTAGCGATCCCAGTATTCCTCAGGAGCCTGGAAGGGCGTATGAGGCGTATTAAAAGGCAGGTACAGGAAAAATGCTTCCTCCCTGTGCTCCTCCATGAAAGCCAGTCCATGATCGGTAAAGTCATCAATGATAAAACCCTTCCCTTTGACTATCTGACCATTATGTTCCAGCATGGGTGAATGGTAGTTACCCCAGTGCCCCGAACAAAAGCCATAGTAGTCTTCAAAGCCCCTACCGTTGGGATGGTATGGATATTGCATCCCATTGTGCCACTTGCCATATGCTGCAGTGCTGTATCCTGCAGCTTGAAAAATCTCAGCAATGCTTGTCTCGTCCATATCCAGGCGCTCACCCCCTCCTCCGGTACTATAGACTCCACCCCGGAAATGATAGCGACCGGTAAGCAGTTCGGCCCTGGTGGGCGAGCAGACCGCACATACATAAAAGTTATCCAGTGTGGCTCCGGCTGCTGAAAGCTCATCAATATTGGGCGTATTTATATTGTTGTTCCCATTTACACCAAGGTCCCCCCATCCCTGGTCGTCAGTAAGAATGATAATTACATTGGGCCGCTTCATATCTTGTTGGGTAGAGCATCCTGCAAGAATAAGGACGGCCAGGGAAAAAACACAGAACAGGTACCTCATATTTCCAGCTTATTAAGGAAAACTAAAAATAGAGATCAATATCGAGGGAAGCAAACCTTACTCACTCCTGATGCTTTCAGCCGGATTAGCGGTAGCTGCCCTGTAGGCATGAAAACTCACAGTGAGCATGGCCAGGAGCAGCACCACCAGGCTGACCAGAAAGAGTACCAGAAAGTATAAACCCACCTGGAAGTTGATGTGGTAGGCAAACTTCTGCAACCATGCCCTTGCTCCAAAATAGGCAGGTATGGAAATCAGTGCGCTGATAATAAGCAGGTTGACTACCTCCTTTGAAAGAAGTCGCATCACCACCTTCACCGAAGCACCCATAATCTTTCGTATCCCGATCTCCCTGGTCCTCTGGTTGGTAGTGTAGGAAATTAGCCCCAGCAATCCCAGACAGGTGATAAAAATAGAAAGGAAGGAAAATACCAGAAGGATTTGACTGGTCCGTTTCTCGGTGGCAAACATATTATCAAACTCCTCATCCATCCAGGAGTATAAAAAGGGTGCATCATTGGTAAACTCATTCCAGGTATTTTCCACCAGGGCAAGGCTTTCGTCACGACTTCCCTCGCCCAATCGGATGCATATGAAACCTTCGAAATTCCCCGGCATAAAGTGCATAACCATGGGTGCGATATCAGCCTGCATGGAAGCAAAATGAAAATCCTTGACTACGCCGATAACGGGTGTGAATCTTACTTCTTCCCCATCATCTGCGGGTTCTTTGAATCTGGTATTCAGCGGATCCTCCAGCCCAAGTGCCCTTACAGCGGCCTCATTAATTACTACTGCAAAGGAATCGGTGGGCATGTCGCGACTAAAAAATCTCCCACTGACCATCTCCAGGCCCATGGCCTGATCAATATCATAACTAACCCGGGTACTGGCCAGTGTGAATATATCATTCCAATCCCAGTCCTCCAGCCAGTGAGCATTGTCCGAATACTGGCGAGTGGGTATGGAGGTTGCATTGGCAGCTGCAATGATATTGACATTTTGTTCAAGCTGTTCTTTAAAAGCATCTATACTTCCTTCCAGCACATCCGAGCGGTGCACCAGGAGCATGTTTTCCTTATCGAACCCGACTTCTTTATTCTGCATATAGTTTAGCTGCCGGTTCACTACAATGGTACCCATTAAGATTACGATAGTCACCGTAAACTGAAGTACAATTAAAATACTTCGAAGCAGAGCCTTGCCCGAAGAACTTCGCTCAGAACTGAATACAGCGGCAGGATTAAAGGATGCAAGAATCATGGCCGGGTAAGATCCGGCTGCAATGCCCACCAGGACAGCAAATACAACAAGTATTGGAATGATCCACGATTCCTGGAAAATATCGAAATGAAGCCTCAGTTGAATCATATTATTATATGCCGGTAGAAAGAGATAAACCAGGGTCACTGCCAGCACCAGGGCTATCAGGCTCAGCAATACCGATTCTGTCAGGAACTGGACCACCAGCTGTCTTTTCCTGCTGCCAACCACCTTTCTTAATCCCACCTCCCGGGCACGGGTAGTGGAACGGGCGGTTGCCAGGTTCATAAAATTAACCCCGGCCATAGCCAGCATCAGGATAGCTGCCACCAGGAACACGTATACATAGAGCGGATTCCCGTTGGACTCCAGCTCATACTGCAGATCCGAATGGAGGTGGATATCCGTAAGCTTCTGAACCTTATAACCGTATGAGTTCCCTGATTCTTCAAACTGCTCAATGGTCACTCCCAGAAATTGCTCTATCAGCGGTCCCACATATTTTAATAACATCTCCCTCATGCTGGATTCAAACTCCGCCAGGTCGGTCCCCTCGCTTAGCACCACATAGGTATGGTAGTTGTGATTCAGCCAGTTGGTACTTCGACTGTTGCCCAGGGTTGACAACGAACCCAGCATCTTGCAATGGAAATGTGAGTTTTGCGGGAAGTCTTCCATCACTCCGGTGATTACCGATAGATTGGTATCCTGCTCTATTTTCAGGAACTGACCCATGGGATCCTCATCTCCAAAATACTTTTTAGCATATTCCTCCGTAAGCACGATACTCCTCGGCTCAGTCAAACAGGTCTTCGGGTCTCCTTTGAGCAACTTAAAGCTAAAGACATCAAAAAAGGTGGAATCTGCAAACAGGAACTCAGCATCTGTTTCCTGGAAGATACGGTCTCCCTTTCTGACCATCCATCCCCCCGATTGCCTTATGCGGACTGCCTGCTCCACCTCCGGGTAGTCGTTCAGCATGGCTTCAGCCATGGGAGGTGAGGTAACTGCATGTCGCATCTCGGTGGCCGGCATACTTCCTGATATCCAGATGCGGTGAATCCGCTCCGACTTCTCATGAAAACGGTCATAGCTTAACTCATTGATATCACATAGAGCAGGATAAAAATGGTGCTGGCCAGGCCAATGGTCAGACCGAAAACATTGATCAGGGTATAGCCGCGCTGTCTCCACAAATTACGCAGTGCAACAAGAATATAATTTTTAAGCATACATACAGGTTTCTCTTAAGACGATCAAAAGTTCAAAATGTCACAGCTAGAAGGAAAAAATCTATATTTATAGAATAAATCTTTTCTCAGATGAAACATAAACTTCATTGGAAAAGGGGTGCTTTATCAACTACTTATCAGATATTTGAAGGTGAAGAATCTCTTGGACAACTGCAGAATAGTGCTTTCAAACAGACATCTGAAGGCATTATAAATCAAAAAAGATTCCAGTTTAAAACAAAGGGGGTGTTCAAACAGGATACTTCCATAATTGATCTGGATAAGCAAAAGGAAATAGGAAAGATTACTTACAATTCATGGATGTCCAGGGCCACAATCCAGTTGGGAGAGAGAACTGTCTATTGGAAATATGACTCCAGCTGGCAAACCAAATGGAGCTTCTTTAACGATCGGGGCATCCTGATGAAGTTCAGGGGCAGGTTAAACAAGGGAAGCATAGAATACGAGGATAATGATGACCTGCTGGTATTAACTGGCCTGTTTGTAACCAACTATTACCAGCAGGCAATGATCGCCATAATCGTGGCCGTGTTTATTCCCATCTGGGTTACCCTGTTCAACTAATTTGCCAGATTTCCCGATTCTATTCTATTCATAGCGCAGTGATTCCACCGGATTGGCTGAAGCTGCTCTGTAAGAATGGAAACTCACGGTGAGCAGGGCCAGCAGAAGCACCACCAGGGAGACGGCCAGTAATACCAGGAAATAAAGGCCCCACTGGAAGTCCAGGTGGTATGCAAATCTCTGAAGCCAGGCCCTGACTCCGAAATAGGCCGGGACCGAAAGAATGGTGGAGATTCCAAGTAATATGGAAGTTTCTTTGGAAAAGAGGCTCATTATCAGCTGTATGGAAGCCCCCATTATTTTTCTGATACCAATTTCTTTCCTTCTTTGAGAGGTTGCATAAGAAATCAGACCAAGCAATCCCAGGCAGGTGACTGCAATGGACAATATGGAAAATATAGCCAATAGCTGTCCCGTATTTTTCTCGTCATCAAACAGTTTAGCAAATTCTTCATCCAACCAGGTATACTCAAAGGGATGTTCTGAGATTAATTCCTCCCATTTATCCTGAATAAAAGACACAGTTTGCCGCCGGTTACCTTCGCCCAGTTTTACAACCAGTTTTCCAGTGAAATTATCTGGCATAAAATGAATGGCCATTGGTTTGATCTCATTCAGCATGGATTCAAAATGGAAATCCTTTACAACTCCGATTATGGGCATGAATTCATCCTCGTAGCCCCGATAACTGGGCTGGAAAAACCTGGTATTCAACGGATCTTCAATACCCAGTACTTTGAGTGCCGATTCATTGACAATCACCCCCACCGAATCGGTCGACATGTCCCTGCTGAAAAACCGGCCCTGCACTAACTCAAGGTCCAGCGCCTTTTCAAAATCATAGGAGCTGCGGTAGGTGGCAAGAGTAAAGATATCATCCCGGCCCCTCCCTTCTATCCAGTGAGCGTTCCCCCAGAATCCTCCCGATGGAATATGGGTGGAGTTGGATGTGACAACAACGTTGGAATGGGCATTGAGCTGTTCTTTAAATGCATCTATCGATCCTCCAAGGACTTCCGCACGGTGAACAACCAATACCTTGTCTCGCCCGAATCCCGGATCCTTTCTCTGCATATAATTGAGCTGACGGTTGACCATCACAGTCCCCAGAAGAATTACAATCGTGGTGGTAAATTGTGTTACAATGAGCAGTTTCCTGAGCATTGCCTTACCCCCTCCCCCCGGGTTCTGGCTGGAAGATAGTACAGCAGAAGGCCTGAATGAAGCCAGTACGAAAGCCGGGTACCCGCCAGAAAAAATTCCTATGAAGATGGCAAATAATAATAAGAGGGGAATTATCCAGGACTTTTCTAATACATTGAATACTAAATTTTTATCTATCAGGTTATTGTATGAAGGCATCAATAAATAAACCAGGCCTATGGCTAATATCAGAGCAGACAGGCTTAACACCACCGATTCCGTAAGGAACTGAGCGATAAGTTGGGGTTTCCTGGATCCCACCACCTTGCGTAGACCCACCTCACGTGCCCGGCTGGAAGATTGGGCAGTGGCCATGTTCATAAAATTAATCCCCGCAATAACCAGTACCAGGATGGCTGCACCCAGGAAAAGGTAGACATAAAGGGCATTCCCCGGAGGCTCGATATTAAAGCGGAGCTCTGAATTCAGGTGTATATCCTGAATGGGCAGCAAGCGGTAGCCATAGGAATTTCCAGCCGCCTCGAACTGTTCCAGGTCGATCCCCATGGCCTGCTGAACGATGGGCCCTACATATTTTACTACCATATCGTAAAGTCCGGCCTCAAAGGCCTCCATATCCGTCCCTTCTGCAAGAACCATGTAGGTGTGGAAATTCTGATTCACCCAGGACAGGTTGTCCCGGGTCTCAGGCAGGGTATTGATGGTTCCCAGCATTTTACAATGAAAATGTGAGTTTTCCGGAAAGTCCTGCATCACCCCTGTGATCACCGATACATTGGTATCCTGTTCAATTTTCAGGCTTTGTCCGATGGGATCCTCATCGCCAAAGTATTTTTTTGCATATTCCTCGGTGAGCACAATGCTCCTGGGCTCTTTGAGGCAGGTCTTTGGATCCCCTTTCAACAGGCGAAAGCTGAACACATCAAAAAAGGTGGAATCGGTGAACATGAAATCCTCCCTTGTTTCATTGAAGACCCGGTCGCCTCTGCGTACCAGGTAACTTCCATACTGCCTGAGCCTGACTACCTGCTCCACCTCCGGATAGTCTGCCAGCAGTGCCCCGGCCATGGGACCTGCCGTAACTGCATCATGCATCTCACCCGTAGGCATCATTCCCGAAATCCAGGCTTTGTAAGTCCGGTCTGATTTCTCATGAAAACGATCATAGGTGAGCTCATTTATGACGTAGAGAAAAATAAAGATGCTGGTGGCCAGTCCTATGGCCAGTCCAGCAATGTTGATTGAGGCATAGCCTCTGTTTTTAGTAAGGTTCCGGAGTGCAACCTGGATGTAACTTCTGATCATAGTTAATAGTTTAAATAGTATTCAATTAAAACTCAAACTATTTCAGTTAACGGAATATCAGTAGTGGTTTTCGGTATGACGCAGAAAGCACCGGGCATGATACAGAAAATTCAAAAAAATTGACAAATAATTAATAGATTGCCTGCATGAATAGACAAAACAAGATAATCCGCTCCGGTGTATTCTTCTGCCTGATCCTGTCTTCATTGTTTCTGCAAGCACTTTCGGGTCAAAAGCTGAGTATTGCCTCCTGTCAGTTCCCTGTTTCAGACAATATTGCCGAAAATGCCCAATGGATCATGCAGGAGATGCTTGAAGCACATTCCCTGGGAGCCACAGTTTGTCATTTCCCCGAATGTGCTCTTTCGGGCTATCCGGGCGTTGATATGCGTTCCATGGAGAATTTCCAATGGGAGGAACTCCATAGCTATACAGATTCTATCACCAGGCTTGCTCAACAACTGGAAATGTGGGTCCTGCTGGGCTCCATCCATGAATTGTCAGACACTCTCAAACCCCTTAACAGTCTGTATGTTATAAATTCCTCCGGAAAAATCATCGACAGGTACGATAAAAGGTTCTGTACCAAAGGTGATCTGAAGTACTTTTCGGCAGGCAACCATTTTGTGGTATTCGATCTCAACGGGGTCAGTTGCGGACTGCTGATCTGTTTCGATGTCAGATTTCCTGAACTGTACCGTGAATATAAAAAACTGGATGTGGACCTGATATTTCAATCCTTTTACAATGCACGACAGAAACCAGGAGGTATACATCCCAAAATAATGCCTGTTACCGCTCAGACACGTGCGGCCACTAATCATTTCTATATGTCGCTGACTAATTCGTCGGCAGCCAACAGCTGGCCCTGCCACTTTATTACTCCCGATGGCCTTATCGAGGGTACTCTTCCGGCCAATCAGCCGGGCGTGCTGATATCAGAGCTGGACCTCTCAGATTCCTATTATGATGCCAGCAAAAATTTTCGGGAGAATGCCATGGAGGGTATACTCTACTCTGAAAAGGCACCTGAAGATCCAAGGTATACAAATCGCCAGGGGCGGTAAGAAGCCAGGATCATTCGTACCTAAGGCAATCAACCGGATTCTGCAGAGCAGCCTGGTATACCTTGCCAGTAATGGTAATAGTCGTGGCCACAAGTATAATCAATACTGAATATATATATATCCATGCATTGAAATCCAACCAGTAGTCCCAGATACTATCAAGCATCATCAAGGATAGATAGTAACCTCCCACACAACCGATAATGCTGGATATAAGCAGGTTAACCAGGAATCCCTTGCTGAGTACCAGCCAGATACGTGGTATTGGTGATCCCATTACCTTTCTGATCCCAATCTCTTTGGTCCGGTTCAGGATGCTTAATGAGACCAGGGTATACAGTCCGATCATGGAAAGGATAGTGGCAACAATGGCCAGGAAAACATAGAGCTGTTTAATACTGCGATTAATGGCTTTCTCTTCTTCCAGGGTATCCTCCTGATACATGCCTTCAAAAGGATAATTTGGAATCATCCTCACCCATGTTTCCCGCAAAAATTCCAGGACCTCTGGGAGGTCCTCTTTATTTGCCCTTACTGCCAGACCATAGTAGCTATCCTCCATGGGTAATTTCAGAAGCATGGGCTCAATCTTTGTCCACATTCCTCCCATGAAAAAGTCCCTGACTACCCCAACTACCTCATACATAATCGTGTCGTCCATACGAACCTGCCTCCCCACCGGGTTTTCCCAGCCAAAGGCATCAACCATCATTTGATTCACCACAATGGATACACCCCGGTCGGCCTCCAGCCTGTCAGGTTCAAATAGTCTGCCATCCAGTAAGGTTAGGCCCATTGTATGTAAGTACTTTGGACCCACATCCATCACATTTACCTCCAGTTCCTGATCCTCGTCCTCAATGCTTCGCCTGTACCAGCCAAAGCCAATATGTTCCTGTGTTCCTGCAGCTTCGATGATTTTTGGATGCTGAATTACTTCATCATAATAAGAGGTGAAGTGCTCTGGCTTAATCTCCACCACCATCAGCTCCTTGCGGGCATAACCCAGATCCACGGTCTCCTGGTAAATGGCATTCATGGAGAAGATAATACCGGAGACAATGGAAAGTACCGAAATGGTAAACTGGAATCCAAGCAAGCCCTTGGCAAGTGGCCCCCCCTTCCCGAGCCTGGTCCTTGACTGCAGAATCTTCAGAGGCCTGAAGGAGCTGATATACAAGGCCGGATATGCTCCTGCCACGAAACCCGTAAAAAGAAGCAGCAGGACCAGATAGAACCAGAATCCGGGATACTGTGAAAATGAGAGGGTAAGAGTCATATACTCCCACATGCTTCCATAGGCCGGAACCAGTATTGTTGCGCCGGCAATACCCACCAGAAGGGCTATAAAACAGATAATGTAGTTCTCTATCAGAAACTGTATTAGAAGCTGTTTCCTGTCTCCGCCCACCATTTTCCGGATCCCTATCTCCATCAGTCGTTTTCCGGCTGTAGCAATGGCCGTATTGGCAAAATTAAAGCTGGCTATCAGCAACATGGTCAGGGCCATAAGCAGGGGGGCCAGAACAGCTGCAGGATGTAGCCCCGGATACAGGCTGTTGCTCCAGGTTTCCCTGGAGCGTTTATTGACCTCCTCCATGGGTATGAGGTTAAAACCGGTGATTGTAAAACTCTCATTGGCTTTATTCTGGGCATCAATATATTGATCAAGTCCCTGCTTTACCTGGCTAAGAGATTCAGGATCCGGGATTAGCAGAAAGAGCAACCTGGCAAATTGTTCCCAGTTTGTATCCTCCATCTTCCACATGGTAAAGAAATTCTCAATGTGGCTCAGGATATCAATACGAAAGCTGGAATTCTGGGGCAGATCTTTCATAATCCCGGCCACGGTATAGGTAAATTCCTGATTGTCATCGTTAAATATGATGACTGACTGTCCCACCGCCTCCCCCTTTCCAAAAAGGGCCGTGGCCATCTCCTCAGAGATCAGCACATTATTGGGATCCAGAATTGCCTCCTTATTCCCGGCTACCATAGTTGTTGTAAAAATATCCAGGAAGTCAGCGTCCACGTATGACACCCGCCGGTTGAAAGTATTGATACCTACTTTTACCGGGGAGTAGGAGCCCATAAACCGGGCTGCCTTGCTTACGTCAGGAATGTCCTTCTTAATCTCAGGTCCCAGCGGAAGAGGAACAATCCCGAATTCCTGGTCCCTGTCCTGCATCTGCCTGTCGGAGGTGACCCGGTATATCTCCTCAAAGTTTTCATGGTAGCGATCAAAATCGTAGCCAAACATATGATTGAAATAGGCCACGATGCATATGGCAATTGCCAGACCCAGACCCAGAATATTGATCAGGGCATAGATCTTATTTTTGTAGAGATTGCGGAGGGTGACCAGCAGGTAGTTTCTGAACATCAGCTTAGTTTTTTCGAGTTGCTGCACGAATCCTCCTCCAGGCTTCATCGTCCTCAGGTGGAGGGGATAGTTCTTCCGGACGTTTCTGAAGCAGTGAGAGTGCACCGCTTTCACAGCTGTCGATGCACAGGCCACAGCCATAACATGCAGCCTTGTCCACCTCACACAGACCAGAATCCATGCTCATTGCATTAAAAGCACAGCGCTCCAGGCAGGCTTCACAGGCTGTACAGAGATCCTCATCCACCACTGCATAAAAATCGGAGCGGGCAATGGAATTTTCACTGCCATACTCCACCATACCCCTTAATACACCGCAGGAGCAGGTGCAGCAATTGCATACATAATAAACCTCTGTCTGGGCATTGTTGACGGAGTGGACCAGTCCCTCCCGGTCAGCTTCAGCCAGGATCTCAAGCGCCTCTTCCCTGCTCAGTGATTCAATCTCGTCTGACTTCTTAAAGGCACCCGGTTTAGGTGAAAATACAAGGCAGTTCTTAACCGTATGATTACATCCCTGTCCTATCAGCTTCTTTTGCACCCTGCAGATGCAATCCAGCACGCCCCAGGACTGTGCCTGGTCCAGGTAGGTGGAGGCTTTTTCATAGGGCATCACATCAATATCAACAGGAATGACTTTCTCCATAGGAATGATCCTGTGAACCGAAGGCTGCGAAAGCATAGTTCCATGAAAAGCCTCATGGTAGTATTGCTCGAAAAGCTCTGCAAACTCCTTATTAATTTTTGCATTTTGCCTTTCATAGAATCCCACCACAAAGGGGATCAGGTGAAAAACAAATCCCCTTCCCTCTTCCCGTTTCAGGTCAATAAGACCCCGTTTCACCATGCTGATAAGCTTTGACTTGGCCTCTGCTTCCTCCATTTCATTCTGCCCGGCAATCTCATCAAGAGATTTGGGCTCCATACTCAGTGTGGCCGCCAATGCCGCATCTTCGGGAGTAAATAGGCTGGCCAGCAGCTTAAGTTCCACCCCGCTTTTGGTTCTTGGGAAACCATTGGGGATCCGGTCAAGCTCGTTGGCCAGTTTCTCATAGTTATTATTCATAGCGTAGCGATTTAACAGGGTTGGCAGATGCACTCTGATAGACCCGGAGGAGTACTGTTATTGCAGCAATAACAAAAGCCATTAGGGAGCTTATTATGAAAACAGCAGGGTCCAGGGCAACGCGCATGGGATAGTCCTGCAGCCAGTCTTTCATAAAGAAGTAGCCCAGTGGCCAGGCCGCCAGGGTAGCGATCAGGATCAGCCAGATATACTCCCTGGAAAGAGCCAGAAGGACATTTCCAATGCTAGCGCCCATGGCTTTACGTATTCCCACCTCCTTTGTCCTCTGTGCCGCACTGAAAGATGCCAGTCCAAGCAATCCAAGGCCTGCAATAAATATGGCCAGCACCGAAAAGATATTAAAGATAATCGCTGTCTTTTCTTCGTTGCTGTACAGGGCAGCCAGCTCCTCTTCCAGGAAGGTCATATGTATGGGCTGCTGCTCCCTGAACGAGTTCCAGGTCTTTTCAATGTAATCCAGAGTCAGACCGGTATTGGTGCTGCTGATCCTGACCGTCATCTGGTAATTACTCTGGCTGTTGAACTGCAGAATCAAAGGTCTGATTTCCTGGTGCAGAGACTGAAAATGAAAATCTTTTACAACTCCGATAATATGATGTGGATCGCCTGTTTCATCTCCGAACTGGGTATACAAGCGTTTATCCAAAGGATCTTCAAAATTAAATGCCCTGGCGGCCGATTCACTGATTACCAGAGCGAAGGAGTCGGTTGGCACATCCTCCTGGAACCATCTTCCTTCCACCATTTCCAGTTCATAGGTATCATGAAAATACCAGTCAACATACATGACATTGATGGCATGTGTCTCATTTGTGGAGGCCCCTTCAGGAAGGAAGGCGTTGTCACCGATCAATCCTCCCGGTACTGCACTGGCAACAGTCACCTGCTGAATGGAAGGATTTTTCAACAGCTCCTGCCTGAAAGCCTCAATCTGCTCCTCAAGCACATAGGCCCGGTCGATTACCACCAGGTTCTCCTTATTAAATCCCAGATCCTTGGCACGCAAATAATTCATCTGCCTGGTTACTAAAATTGTACAGATGAATAATACAATGGTCACCACAAACTGAAAGGTCACCAGGATCCTGCGTAAAGTGGCCCCTCTGGCCCCGCGCATGGCCCCGCTCTTCAGTACATCCGTTGGCTTGAAGGAGGAGAGGAAAAATGCCGGATAACTACCCGAGGCAAATCCCACAAAAATCCCTATGAACAAGAGTCCGCCTATAAGCCGCAGTGTGCCGAGGGAATGCAATTGAAGTCCCTTTCCTGCAATCCTGTTAAATCCTGGTAAAAAGAGTTCCACCAGAACCACAGCAAGGATCAGGGCCAGAACGGATATCAGAAAGGATTCCGCAAGGAATTGCCAGATTAGTTTCCTTTTCTCTGCTCCCGCTGCCTTTCGGATCCCCACCTCGGTAGCTCTTCTGGCAGCACTGGCTGTAGCCAGGTTCATAAAATTTATTGAAGCGATCAGGATCAGGAAAAGAGCTATAATAGAGAAAATAATAACGGATGAGCGACTTCCTCCCGGTTCGATCTCGAACTGAAGATCTGATTGTAAATGAATATCTTTCAGTGGCTGCAGAAAATAGCCATAGGTATTTCCGGTTTCAAAGAACTCTTCCATGGTTAAACCGAGCATCTCCTCCAGCTCACTGCCCATATGCTGTGCAATAAGATCAGGAAATTTGCTTTCAAGCTGATCCGGATCAAAGCCTTTTCGCAAACGTACATAGGTGTAGTTGTTATTTCCCAGCCACTGGGTCCAGTTTGCCAGATAGATGGAGGTCATGGATCCCAGCATATTAAATTGAAAGTGCGAACTCTCAGGAAAGCCTTTGACCACCCCTGTCACCTCAAAGTTCTCCTCCTCCTGTCCCACCTGCAGGAATTTACCCACCGGATCCTCATTGCCAAAGTATTTGCGAGCTGTCTCTTCTGTTAGCACCAGGGTATTGGGCCTGTTCAGCATATCCGCAGGATTTCCGTAGACTACGGGTGCAGTAAAGACATTGAAAAAAGTAGAGTCGGCATAATAGAAGTTCTCCTCTATAAAGACCTTCTCTTCGTATCTCACTTTGGGATCGCCACTAAAGGTAAACAGGCGCGTAAAGTCAAGCACTTCCGGAAAGTCGGACTTCAATGTTGCTCCCATGGGGGCATTGGAGAGGGCAGCTTCTACCTCATTGCCCTGTATCTTTCCCTTGATGGTGATCCTGTAAATCTCCCTGAAATGTACATTATGCCTGTCAAAACTCACCTCATCCACCACAAAAAGCAGGATCATAATGGAACTGGTGATACCGATGGCCAGGCCAAGCAGGTTAATCAGGGTGTAGGCCTTGTTTCTACGGGAGTTGCGGAATGCAATCAGCAGATAATTTTTTATCATGACAGCTCAAATTAACAACGGGCCATCTTCGCAGGGTAAGTGGTATATCAGGAATGTTTCCTAAATTGGGTCTCAATTTAAACAAATTCACCAGAAAAGATGATAAGCAAAGGGATTTCTTTAAAGAATTTAACAATGATTGCGGCCCTGTTACTGGCTGCCACTGAGCTCTATCCATGTACCATCATTGCTGTTGGCAAAAAGGCATCTACCGATGGTTCCGTGATCATCTCGCATACCGATTGCGGAGCCGATAACCGCATCCGGGTGGTACAGGGAAGAAGCTACAAAAAAGGAGAGATGGCTCCCGTACACTGGGGAATCCAGGATATTAACAGACCCCTGGACGATTTCGGTGATGTCATTGGATATATACCCCAGGTGGAAAAGACTTACACCTATTTCCACTCGGCTTATCCCCATATGAACGAACACCAGCTGGCCATAGCCGAAAGTACTACCAGTCAGCGCGAGGAGCTTAAAGTGGATATGGCTGTATGCAAGCAGATTAT
>CAYWGP010000163.1:0-7707 GCA_964458155.1 uncultured Bacteroides sp. | reverse complement strand
TGACCTTACTCAGTGCCCAGCTGACACAGAATGGTTATCCATATATGGTAGTGGTTTCCGGTGTCTGTGCACCTGTGGCCAATTCCGATGCAGTTATCGTACTGGTGGAGCCCAACCCGGTTATATTAACCCAACCGGTAAGTGATGCCATTTGTGAAAATGGATTCACCATATTCAATGCTGCAGCCAGTGGACCTGTTGGTATGACTTACCAGTGGTATGTAGATAGAAATGATGGCAATGGCATGGTGATTCTGACCGACGATGCTAACCATTTGGGAAGCACCACAGAACAGCTCTCTATTTCCAGTGCCCAGGTTTACCAGGACGGATGGCAATACCAGTTTGAGGTAAGTACTGCCTGTATGCCGGTTCTTAGCAACATAGTTGATCTTACTGTCTGGGACAACCCGGTACCCTCTATTACGCCTTTGACTGCTCATGCCGATTATCCATTGATCTGTGGTGGAGATTTACTTACTCTGGACGGAACACCGGTTGGTGGTTCGGGGACCTATGACACACACCAGTGGAGTGGCGCCATTGGCCCGCTTTCAGCTACCGATACCCGGGTGGTGGACTTTGAGACTGTAGTGAAGGGACAGTATGCACTGGCCTATACAGTGACCGACAGCCGTGGTTGTGTGGGATCGGATGTGGTGACCATCGAAAACGAGCGGCCAACTGCCCAGTTTATTTCCGATGCAGTTCCTTCCTGCGGATATGTAGATGTAACATTTACCAACACATCTTCGGCTGAGGCCACATCATTCCTCTGGGATTTTGATGATGGATCCACCAGTCCAAATAAGGATGTAATACATGGCTTTGATAATATTAGTGCAGACGGACAGGTAGCCTATTACAATGTCTTTTTGGAGGCCATCAGTGACCATGATTGCCGTGATACCGCCAGAACCGTGATTACCATCTATCCAAAGGTTGATGCTACTATTGACGCAGATCCCACGGAGGGTTGTCACCCGCTGAATGTGACCTTTATTACAGCTCCGGGTGCAGGTAGTTACAGATGGGACTTTGGAGATGGAAGCGCACCAGTTGACGGAAGCTATGTTGCTTACCACCTGTATGAGAACTATACTACAGCAGCTGTAGTACATACAGCAGAACTGACTACTACGTCTTTCTATGGTTGTCAGGATACAGAAACAGTCGATATCACTGTGGAACCCATTCCTGCGCCTAATTTTACTGCAACGCCTGTGGTACAGACCTATCCGGATGCAACAGTTACCTTCACAAATGCCACTACTCCGGGTCCGTGGACCTTCAACTGGGACTTTGGCGACGGGAACGGTTCAACTCAGGAGAGCCCGGTACACACTTACGCCGATCCGGGCACCTATAATGTGAAATTCTATGTGAACAACGGAGTCTGTATTGATAGCATAGGTACTACCATTGTGATCCATCCAAGGGTGCCGGTAGCAGCCTTTGCAGAACCAGCAAGTGGATGTACTCCGCTGGAGATCCAGTTTGTAAATCAGAGTCAGTGGGCCACAACTTATCTGTGGGACTTTGGTGATGGCTATGTTTCCACCAAGGAGAACCCGAGCCATACCTTCTACGATCCGGGTGAGATGACCGTGAGGCTGCAGGCCAGCGGACCAGGTGGAACTTCTTATGCCTCCTGGACACTCAATGTATATGAGACGCCAAATATCGCCTTTAACTCGGCACCTGACTCGGTATTTGTGAAGGATAAGCCGGTCCGTTTCTTCAACCTCTCTTCCGGGGCGACTGATTATCGATGGGACTTTGGTGACTACTATGAGGATGGTTCTGCGGCACCGCTGAACTTCTCCACCGCCTATGATACCACGCATATCTATTATACTGAAGGTATTAAGGACGTTAAACTGGTAGCCTGGAACGAGCACTGTATTGACAGTCTGATTTTGCCAGCTGTGAAGGTGATTCCGGCAGGTGATATCCAGTTCCCCAATGTGTTCAGACCCGATCCGTCCGGTCCGTCCGGTGGCTATGTGAACCCGGATGATCCCAACACGGATCCGAATGTTGCCAACAGCATCTTCTACCCGGGTGTAAACAAGCAGGTGGATGAGTACCATCTCTACATCTACAACCGCTGGGGTGAACAGATCTTCCAGAGCCACGACATCAATATTGGATGGGATGGCTATATCAAGGGCACACTGGCTGCTCAGGGAGTCTATCTGTGGAAGGTAACGCTGGTCTATAAGAACGGTTCACCCGACAGTTTGGCAGGCGACATCACCCTCCTTTGGAAGGCTGCACAATAAGTGAATAAGGGGTGTTTTATTGCAAGGTGCTAATCAGCTACACTGAAAAATGCCAGCTTGCTAATAAAACACCCCTTGTTCTTTGGCGGTACTGAAACTTAAAAGAGAAATTCACGTATTGTATATATTATATTGTTTCTAATTCATCTGTAAGTCCACTTTAGTGAAAAGATTTGCACTGATTATATATTTGGTTGTGTTATGTTCCCTGGCCAGGGGTCAGGATCCGCAATTCACCCAGTTTTATGCGAACCCGCTATACCTGGCACCCTCATTTGCAGGTGCCACAGCGGGTGACCGTATGATTGCTGTCTATCGTAATCAGTGGCCCGAGCTAAACAATGTCTTTGTCAGCTACAGCTTTTCCTACGACCATTTTTTTGAGAATTTCAACAGTGGTGTTGGTGTGCTGATTTTGCGGGATGTGGCCGGATCCGGTGACCTGGGAATCCTGAATGCAGGCGTCCTTTATTCCTACGATATACAGGTAAACAAGGTGTTTCACCTAAGGCCGGGAATCCAATTCAATTACACTCAGATGGGAATCGATTACTTCAAGCTGGTCTGGAACGATCAGCTGTCAACCGGGGGCTCCGGTGGTGGTACCATCGAACAGCCTCCCACAGATCCCTATAAACCTGATGTTGACTTTGCTGCTTCGTTGATTGGGTACAGCGACAGGGCCTGGGGTGGATTTACGGTGGACCATTTGCTTAGACCCAATTATGGTCTCTATAACAATGAAGCTCTCCTGCCTATGAAATTCACCATTTTTGGGGGATACCAGATTGTAAAAAAGGGCCGCTTAACCAATCCCATTGACGAAACACTGTCCCTGGCCGCCTACTTCTCGCACCAGGATGTTTTCAACCAGCTTGTTCTAGGGGTATACTGGCTTAAGGCTCCCCTGATGCTTGGTTTCTGGTACCGGGGGATCCCCTTCCTTAAAGGAGGAAGCGATGAGGCATACCAGAAGGATCCCAGGGGTGATGCCATTGCTTTTCTGGTGGGTTATAAAATGGACCAGCTACGGGTGGGTTACAGTTATGACTTTACCATTTCAAACCTGGTCTCCTCCACTGGTGGAGCCCACGAGATCTCCGTCACCTACGAATTCAAAACCAAACGTAAACGGGAGAAGCCACGGATGATTCCATGTCCCGAGTTTTAGTCCTTTCCTTATAGATGCACTGATGAAATATGGTTCCATTGAGATTCCTTTATCATTTAACAAGGAAAGCTGCTGTCTCAATCATACCGAACCATTATTAAGTGCCAGTCCGGATACATTAAGAGATCTTCTTAGCAAACAACTTGATGCTTCTCCGCCGGGAGTCTCAAATGTGGGTATAGTAGTGGCCGATAAAACCAGGTTATGTGAGTATCCCGTTTACCTTCCGCATATTACAGACTACCTGCTTCACAAGGGAATCCAGCCATCCTGTATTACCTTTTACATAGCCTATGGAACCCATCCCCCTCAAACTCGGGAAGAGTGTCTGAGCAGCTATGGTGAGACTTACGAACAGTTCCGCTTTGTGCATCACAACAGCAGGGGAAAAGAGGAATTCGTGACCCTGGGTCATACTTCCAGGGGCACCAGTGTTCGGATTGAGAAGAAGGTGCTGGAACATGATCTGCTGATCACCTTCGGTGCAATACTGCATCATTATTTTGCAGGATACGGAGGGGGAAGGAAACTATTGTTCCCCGGATTGGCGGCCTATGAGTCGATCCTTCAGAACCATAGTCTGTTTCTCGATTTCAATACACAAACCCTTGCGGCAGGTTGCCAGTCCGGTCAGCTGGACAACAATCCACTGGCCCGGGACCTGGAGGAAATTGAGGGCATGTTACCTCCACGCCTGGAAATTCATGCCATTCTGAATAGCAAAAAGCAGGTGTGTGAACTTTATACTGGTAAAAACTATAAGGATTTCAGGGAGGTCTGTCAGGTTTATGACCGCTACTTCAGGTCGACCGATAATAAGCTTTATGATCTTGTGGTTGCCAGTGCCGGAGGTTACCCGAAAGATATCAACTTTATCCAGGCGCATAAATCCATCCATAATGCTGCTTCATTTGTGAAAAATGGAGGAAAATTAATCATCTTTGCAGAGTGCGGTGACGGGACAGGGAATCCGGATTTTATGGATATATTCACCCGGGGTGAACGGGAAGAAATTTTTACTCAGCTGGCAATTGAATATAAGAATAATGCCGGTACGGCCCTGAGCATGATGGAGAAGTCGGAAAGGATCGAGATACGGATGGTCACCGCACTGAGCTCGAAGGAGTGTGAATTAATGGGAGCAACTCTTTGCACTGCAGAAGAAGCTCAAAAGATAATTGATTCAGAACCGGGATCTGTGGCAGTTCTGACAAATGCAGGGATGCTATACAAATAGAGCGACAATGATATCAGGCGGGAAACAAAAAGTTTTTGTGCTGACCGGATGGTTTATGCTGGGATTGCTTCTGGCCATCAACTCACCTTCCTCAGCTCAATACCTGCCCACCCATATCTCTAACCAGGGCATTTATCTCTTCCTGGATGAACTTGCCACCGATAAAGTAATAGACCTCTATTCTCTGGTTAAGCCATATTCCAGAAAAGATATTGCGGCTTTGCTGGTGGAGGCAGACTCCTCTCGTTCAGTTCTAAACAGGCGCCAGCAGGACGAACTGGACTTTTACCTGAGGGACTATATGAAAGAGCTCCCCCCCAAAGATTCAACTGCTTTCGGAAGCAGCTGGCTATGGTTGAACCATAATAAACGCTTTGATGTTTTCTATTACCGGGATTCCATGTTCCAGATAACTGTGAATCCAATTTTGGGCACAGATGTCTGGTTCAACGACAATGGCTCTTTCTCCCACTGGTGGAACGGATTGGAAGCCAGCTCAAACATCGGGAAATTGGCTATCTGGGCGTCAATCCGGGACAATCATGAATCCACTGAACTTACTGCACCTGATTTCCAGAATCAGCGGATCGGGGGAGCAAATATCAAGGTTTATTCTGATGGGAAGCGCGACTACTGGGAGGTACGAGCCGGAATTAGCTATGCCTGGAAGTGGGGGCAAGTGGGGCTGATTATGGGGCAGTTTCAATGGGGCGAAAACAATAGCGGAGCAAATATTTACTCGGGACGCACGCCTGCTTTTCCAAGACTGGAACTGGCCATGGATCCGGCCCATTGGTTCCGGTTCACCTATGTGCATGGTGCGCTGATATCTGAAGTGGTGGACTCAACACTCTCCTTTTACACCTCCTCTGCCTATGGCACTGACTACAGGGAAGTTTATCATCCCAAATATCTGGCTGCCAGTATTTTTACATTTACACCAACTAAAGGTCTGCAGCTATCCATCGGGAACTCTATTATCTATGACTACCGCTATCCTGTAGCAGGTTTCCTCCTGCCGGTTGCCTTTTATAAAGCCATTGATCATACGCTAAATTCCGGGATCAATAATATGAATTCACAGTTGTTCTTCTCAGCATCATCCAGGAATTTGAAAGACTTCCATTTCTATGGAACGCTATTTTTTGATGAGGTGGCGGTGGACCGCTTCTTCAATAGCGAAGAGCATAATTTTGTCTCCTATAAACTGGGAGTGGCATCCACCCTGCTTCCCAATTCCCGGATCTGGGCCGAATATACCTGGAGCAACGCACTGGTTTTCAGGCATAATGTCCCCACCCTTACCTATGAATCAAACCGGTATAACCTGGGACACTTCCTGGAGGACAACGCAAAGCAAATATATCTTGGAGTGGAATATCGTCCCATTCGAACAATGAATATCAGGCTTTATTACAATCATGCTGAAAAAGGTCCGGATAATACTGAGCTGGGTACTATGCCCAGAGAAGAAATCACTCCCTTTGATCCCATTGTATGGACATCAGAAAAGGTTGGGTTCCTGGCCACGTATCAGTTAATCAATGATCTGTATCTCAGATTGGGTTATGAGTGGAGGAATGTTAGTGGTGAGGAAGCCTATATAGAACAGTGGACACCGGAGGTATACCATGGAAAAACAGGAACCCTTCGGATTGGAATAAATTTTGGGTTTTAGTATATTGAAGTATGAATAAAAATATCTATCCTGTATTTGACAGAATTTACGATCGCAAGGTGAAGGAGGAGATCCTGAGGCAAAGTGCCAAGGTGATCTGGTTTACAGGACTCTCCGGATCGGGGAAAACCACCCTGGCTTCTAACCTGGAAAAAGAACTCTTTTTCCACAGGTTCTTTTGCCAGGTTCTGGATGGAGATAACATTCGTGCGGGCATTAATAACAATCTTGGATTTAGTAAAGAAGACCGGCTGGAAAATATCCGTCGCATCGCCGAAGTATCCAAACTGCTGATTAATACCGGGATGATCACCATCTGCTCCTTTATCAGTCCAACCGATGAGATCAGGCACATAGCCCGGGACATTATCGGGGAAAAAGACTTTATCGAGATCTTTTTAAATCCACCCCTGGAGGTGTGTGAACAGCGAGATACCAAAGGCCTTTATAAAAAAGCCAGGGCCGGGGAAATCAAGGATTTTACAGGAATCTCCTCTCCTTTTGAAGCTCCAAAGGACGCTGATCTTGAGATTGATACTTCAGTTACCTCCATTAAGGATTCAGTAGAGTTGATCTTCAATATCATCATCGACCGGATTACGCTTTAAAGCTTCAGTGACCCCCCAGGTATTTTCCAATGTACCTGCGGTTCACCAGCTCTCGCATGGTCCTGAAGTAATGGCTTATTTCAGGCTTTAAGCGGAGCATAAAAAGATGGTGACTTAACTTGCCTCCTGAGTCAGGGAATTCAGGTCCCAGGATGAATCCAAATGCCGTTCGCTTAAGTTTTTCAATAAGCTTTCTGTCTTTGTCCAGATATGCCCGGTACTCCTCCGGGATATCCACATGAAACACTTCCCTGGCCAGTTCCAGTCCTGTTCCCAGCAAACGATCAATCCCCATACGCTTTGCATCTGAAAGCACTTTCTGGTGGTCCAGCTCCCATTTGTGAAGTGCCTGGGCCACATCCCTCAACCAGAAAAGACGCCTGTATTGATGCACACCCCCATGCAGGACCAGGTACAAAAAGGTGTAGTGCCTGTTCATTGTAAGAAAGCGCATATCTCCTATACTGACTTCCTCTGTTTCCTGAATAAAGCGGTCCATATCAGAAGCCTTCAGTCCCAGGTAGTTCTCGAAACTATAGTGTAGTTCCACTAAAATTCCTTTCTCTCTGTTCAGCAATCCAATATCTTTCTTATACCTGGAATAGTATCTCCATTGCCGACTGGATAATCCCTTTTTCGGGTACTCCAGATCATATCCCTCCTTCCCGGCTACTTCAACGATTCGCTTTGTGTCTTCATTTCTGACCAGGATATCCAGGTCTGAAGAG
>CAYWGP010000162.1:0-18770 GCA_964458155.1 uncultured Bacteroides sp. | reverse complement strand
GAAAGATCTCCGGATCCGTAAAAACAGCCTTGAACCGGCCGCTGGCCAGGTTGAAGAAAAGACCCTCCTCCCCGAAATTGTTTTGAGGATAGAAACCGAGGTGCCTGGACAATTGAAACATAAAAATAATGTGGAAATCGGGCGATGCCTCCTCCATGGTATCCAGGTACTCAATGGTAGAGATCAGAAAACTGGCCAGAACGGGATTGCTTTCCTCTTCTTTGAGCACTCTGTAAAGCACTTCTGCAATGAAAATTGCCTGTGTGCTTTTGGTAATATCGAAAGGGATGGAATTTAGCGGGATAGCCCGCCTGACTTCCTTCACCAGCTGGATCTCCCTGCTATCCTTATGATATACTTCAAAATCCAGGATAAAAAGGGGCTGGAAGAGATTGGAACGGTTCTGTTTCTTCGATTTACGGACGCCTTTCAACATGAAGGTCTGCCTGCCCGCCTGCTCGGTATAGCAATGTACCACCAGGCTTGATTCACCAAATTTTGTGGTGTGCAAAACAATTCCCCTGGTCTTTCGAATCATTGCTTCGGAAATGGAACTAATGGATAAAGAGAAGCTTGGTCACATGCGAAAGGCTGCCGTCTGCACTGGAAAGAAAAACTATATAGACCCCAGTGGACACCCTTTCACCATTAAAGTTTCTTCCATCCCAGATAGCCTGTCCACCCAGCGATTCAGTCTCAAACACCAGGTTGCCACCCATGTCGGTGATCTTTACTGTTGTGTTTTCAATCAATCCCTTTATGGCGACCGGCCCTTCGAAGGTCTCCCTGACCGGATTGGGATAAACTACCACATTGCTGTATGCGGAAGTTCCCTCAAGGGCATCTCCTTTGTAGGAGATTATTCCCTTATCGGTACCAAAAAACACTTCTCCTGATACCCCGTCAACGCAGATATCCAAAATTACGTTGGATAGCAGGGGACTATTGCTTGTATTGAAATGCTCAATTTCCTCCAGGCCATCTTCCGAAACCAGGTAAGCTCCTCCATCTGATGTCCCCAGCCATTTACGGTTTGCTCCATCCACCTCAATGTCAGTCACCACCTGGGTTCCCAGTAAAGGATCGGCATATCCGCTTCCATCATCCCTGGGGATAAGGATCTCCTGGGCATAAATAGATCCGTCTGAAAACAGCCTGTACGGACTGTACATAACCAATACACCCTGGTTGGTACCCAGCCAGAGGTTTCCACTGTGATCCTCGGCAAAAGAGTATACATCATTGGTAATCACTTTCCCAAATTTGTCAACAACACTCACTTTCTCGTAGATATCATCTGAGGTATCATCAATAGTCATATTGACATCCATGGCAAACAATCCATTTCCCCTGGGAACAATCACCCAGAGATGACCTGAACGGGTCACCATAATATCTCCAAGGGCCGCATAATTGGTAAGAAGATTATCCACCCGAAAACTCTTCCATGTTCCATCGGCCTTCAGCACAGAAATTGGTTCAGAAACATTGGAATTGGTCATCCACAGATTTCCCTGAGGATCCAGAGCCACCCCTCCTATCCTCACATATGGTCCGGGAATGATGGTTTGAAGTGTACTATTGGTTTCATTGTAAGTGGTAAAGTCCCTGCCCCTGAACTCCAGTATACCATATCCCCATGAACCTGTGTAAACATGTGAAGGATCAAGAGGATCAATGGCCAGGGTAATCAGGTCCCTGGCGTCCCAGTTATGCACCCAGCTCCACTCTTCGTCCTGGAAAGTCTCCAGGGTAGCCGTATTCCACAAATTGTTCCATGAGGCAGTAATCGCACCTATAACAGCCTGAAGAATACCCCCCGAAGATTCCATATCAAAAACCGAAGTGGAATAGGGTCCGTCAGGTGTAATGGACCAGGATCCTCCCCCCTGATTAGTTATTAAACCTCTTCCATAATCGGCCAGCCAGAGATCGCCCTGCTTATCCAGAGATGCCGATCTGGGCCTGGAACTGAACATTTCTTGCACTACCAGGAAATCGTCATTGATAAGGTGCACTGCAGTATCATCGACCAGGGTCAGAAAATCACCCTGGTTTAATAATTCATAACATTGATTTCCAGTGAAATAGGGGTATGTGCTCCAAGCTGTTCCGCTACTGTAATATACCAGGTCCTGTTCATCGGCAGGATCATCAGATGAGGTGAAAAGGTGGGACTCGAAATAGCTTATGGTGCCAAATGCCCCCGATGCTCCGGGAATATCTGTGATCAATTCCCAGGCATTGTAATCGATCAGAAAGGGATCTGAAAGCAAACCTCTTCTGATCCCCTGATCCGTTGCTGCATAAAGGTAGGTTCCATCTGATGTGAGCTGGTTGACCTTCAGGGACTGTCCATTGTCCCCGATCAGATAGGTCTCACTGATTTCATTCCTGTCCAGGTTTACCACCACAATTCCAAATCCGGTAGAGAGGTAAGCTTTATTGCCTATGTAGTATATATCATAGATGGACTTATCGCCCGTAATCTGCTTTTTCATGATATCGGGCAGATTCGTCACAACGCCATCCCTTATGATATCCAGGTTCGAACTCTCATAAGCCAGGATCATAGTTTCCTTCTCACTGCTCCAGCGCATGGCAGAAACACCATTATCGGAGAGCCCGTCAATTTTGGAAATCTTCTCAACAATATTGTCCTCCAAACCGTAATAGAACAGTCCGCCTGTTGTGGAACAATAGACCCTGTCATCGGTAGTTTCCACCAGGGAGGCATACTGATATGGAAGATGTGTTCGCCATTGTCCCATCTCAATCTGACCCTGCAGAGGAATAGAAATCCAGATAACAATAAGAGAAAGCTGAAAATATAGCCTGCCTTGCATTGTAGCCTCTTTCCTTATATACGCAAATACCTTTAACATATTACATCCCATTAAGAAAATCTACAAGTTTGGCAACGGCTAAGGCTCGGTGACTAATCTGGTTTTTTTCATCAAGATCCATTTCGGCAAAAGTAATATCATATCCCTCAGGTATGAAAACCGGATCATAGCCAAATCCTTTGACTCCCGAGGGATTATCTGTTATATGCCCCTCAACCACCCCCTCGAATTGATGTTCTTTACCATTCAATACCAGTGAAATAACTGTTCTGAAACGGGCTGAACGCTTAAGGGCTCCTTCCATTTGCAGCAGCAGTTTTTTGATGTTGCCTTCTGCAGGCTCCATCTGGAGAAAGGTGGGTTCGCCTATCCTGGAATATCTGGCAGAATAAACCCCGGGAGCCCCATCAAGGGCATCCACTTCCAGCCCTGTATCATCTGCAAAACAATTTCGCCCGGTCAGCTCATTTATATACCAGGCTTTCTGAGAGGCATTTTCTTCCAGGGTATGATGATCTTCAGGAATCTCTTTTTCTATTTCAAGATCCTTTAAACCCAAAAGCTGATATCTATCACCAAGCAGGGCGCTGATTTCCTCCAGCTTATTTGGGTTGTTGGTTGCAAATACAATATCCATGTTTCAAAGATATTGGTTAATAGCAAAAAAAAAGGCCGCAACAATTGCGGCCTTGAATTTACATATTTTGATTCTCTTATGAGCCTCCGGCTGCCCTGAATCCACCAGCAATCTTTGCAGGCCTGGGATTCATACACATAACAGGCAGATTATCGGGGTTGGCAAGGATGTATTGTTCAGGGGCCCCAAGCATGTAGTCGACCCAGTTAATATCTCGAGTGGCCATGATCAGAATCAGATCCACATCATGGGCCTTTGCAAAATGGATTATTTCTTTCTTGAAACTTTCCTTTCCTGAAGCGCTAACAATTTCATATCCAATATCGTGCCCTTTCAGGAATGTCTCCACATATTTTATGTTGGATATGACTTTCCGCTTAAATCCCTTGTCCTTTGCTTTCGACTTAAGAATAATAAACCTGGATCCGAAGTTACGTGCCAGATAGTAGATCCAGTTGGCCTTCTCCTTGTTCTCGCGTTTAAAATCAATGGGAAGTAAAATTGTATCTATCTTATCTTTAGCGGGCTTGTCCTGAACAACCAGAAAGGGAATACGGGAAGAGACTACCACTTTTAAGGCTTTGCTGCCAAAGAGTTTCTGGGCCCCCTTCATTCCGTGGGTACCCATGACAATCATCTCAGCTTTTAACTCTTTTGCAGTCTCCCCAATAGCATGGAAAATAGATCCGGTCACCACCGCAAAATGAGGTTTTTTGCCGTATTCATTCCCAAGTTTTTCGATATTGACCTCCAGTTCGCTGGTCTTTGTCTCCTTATCCTTCTCGTCATGTACAACGTGAAGAAGTAAAATATCCCTGTTCAGCGCCCTGGAGATATTTACAGCATGCTGAAAAGCGTTCTCAGCTACCTGTGAGAAATCCCACGGTACGATAATTGGCCTTTCTAAATTTTCCATAAATATCCAGTTTGTTGGTTATCAACTAAGGGTAAATATATTTTTTTACTTTTGATTATGTCTTACGTAGGAAGCACGACCTGAGTTACACAAGTTATGAATTTATTCTTCAAGCCATACAGGTTTTACTTGATTTTTTTTCTTCTCATCTCCTGTGTATCATGCTTTAAAAATGGATTCGCACAACAACATGTGCTCAGGATGACTCCCTGGTTACAGGAGATAAATCTACCTGCCGAATACAAGGAAATTCCAAACGAAACCTTCTTTCGTAACCAGCAGGGAACCATCTTTATAGGCAAGAATAACGGGCTCTCCATCATTAGTGGTACACAGATTCACCATATTCACCTGAACGGACCGGTATATGTAACTGAGGATGGATCCGACACTTTATACTACGTTGCCGAGAATGAAATTGGATTCCTGATCAAAGGATCGGGATCCTCCTACCGTGCTGTTTCGCGCATGCATCTCCTTCCGGCTTCGCGCCGGATATTTACTCCAAAGGGCATTCATAACGTAGCCGGTGACATCTTTATCTACACAAACACAGGAGTTTTTCGACTCTCCAAATCAGAATTAAAAATACTTGATCCCCGGGAAACTGTAAGTCAACCTTTTTCTGTGGATACACTGCGCAGGAAGGAGATCCTTGCACGGGTCGGAGATAAGATCGGAATTCCGGCAAGCGGGATAAGACAGATCTTTATCTGTAACAATACCGAGATTTGGATTTTAGGAGCCTATACCCTGCATTTATTCCATGATCCTTCTCCCCTGGAGCTCCTTGAAACCGGATCGGCCAATACCGGACGAATCCTGAAATCTATGCTTACAAAGGAAGGCATTCTGCTGGGTACATCCCGGGGGATTTTTGCTGTTTCAGAGGATGAGGTACAAAGTGGACATTGGTCCATTAGCAGTCTCCTCCCCGAATCAGGCCATTCAGTTCACCTGTTCTCGGAGATCAATGGCCAGGTGTTTGCAGCTGGCTCCGATGGCCTCTACCAGGTTTCTGAAAAGCATGCAGAAATAATCGACAATGGATCTTTTACGGGAATACTGGCTGTCGCTAAAGGCGCTGTTCTTACATCAGGTGAAAAGGGAATGATGGTTTACAGGAAGAACACAGCAGGCTGGATTAAATCTTCCATAGATCCATCTCTTCAAAATGCGTACTCCTTTATAAGCTTCAGAAACAATATTTTCCTGCTATGCAACAACAGCGTATTCCAGAGCAACAACAGGGCCAGCAGAATTAATCAGGTGCCATTTCATTCCGACGAACTCCTGTATAAATTATTGCTTGTGGAACAGGACCTGTTACTTGTAGGTAGTCGGCAGGTATATCGCTATGACTGGAACGAGGAAGTTTTTCAGATCCTGGCAGAAAATTACAGATCCAGACTTCTCTCTGAATCCGACTTGATTCTTCCGGACTCAGATGGAAATTTTTGGATTCTTCAGAATAGCGGTGATTATCTGTCCAGGATTCTTTATACAAGTAAGCTGGATGAAGCATCGGCCACAATAAGCACTTTCCCTCTTTTGCAGAACCTTGGAGAAGTAATTGATATGGCTTATGCTGATAGCATCCTGTATCTGACCGGAAAGGATAGAATCTCACGATTCGATTTAAACTACCTTAAGGATGAAACAGCTCATATCGCGGTAAGCCTACATGAATCTGAAGCAGTTGATGACAGGCACCAGTTTCATTTCTCCGGGCTTGAATTACAGCGCCAGCCAGAACCTCTTTTCAGATACAGGATAAGGCCTGGTAATGCATCCTGGTCGAGGTGGAGTTCAAGCAGGGACTATACAGTTTCGGGACTGAAACATGGAAAGTACTCCATTGAAGTTCAGGCCATGGATTTATATGGAAGAACCGCTGAAGCTGAGCAATTATTCTTTTCAGTTGCCCCTCCCTTTTACCAGACGTGGTATGCTTTTATGGTCTATGGAATACTCCTTCTGATTGTATTGTTCCTGTTTCGAAAATGGCGATTACTGAGCTATCGGCGAGCCGAATCAAGGGTCTCTGAGCGCATGGAAATAAAGATACAGACCCTTGCTGCTGAAAAGGAGAGATCGGATAAACTGGTTGCAGATATTCTTCCGGAAGGTACCGCCAATCAAATCCGGAGCAAAGGAAAGGCCAAATTTGATAAATATGAGAAAGCCACTGTGCTTTTCTCAGATATTCAGGGTTTTACCAGAATTGCCGAGGAGATGAACCCCGAGAAGCTGATCGATGAACTGGATCAGTTCTTTTTTCATTTCGACTCGGTGGTTGAAAAATACAACATTGAAAAGATCAAAACCATTGGTGATGCTTATATGGCTGCCGGGGGTATTCCCCATAAGAACAGTACAAACCCGGTAGAGGTGGTTCTGGCAGCCCTGGAGATGCAAGCCTATATGCAACAGCTCAAATCTACCAGGGCCGAAATCTGGGACCTCCGAATTGGAATTCACACCGGACCCGTCATAGCAGGGGTGGTAGGTCATAAGAAGATGTCATATGATATCTGGGGCGATACGGTAAATACTGCTTCACGGATGGAATCATCAGGCACACCCGGAAAGATAAATATCTCCGGAAACACCTATGGCATGGTGAAGGAATACTTTATTTGTAAATACCGGGGTAAGCTGCCTGTTAAATACAAGGGAAACATCGATATGTACTATGTGAAAGGGCTTCGACCTGAGTTATCGGTCGATCTTAAGGGAATCCCCAATAAACGTTTCTTCTTCAAATTACAGCTGCTCAGATTGGGAGATCTTGAAGAGGCAGTATTTGAAGGTATTTTGAAAAGCCTGCCTGATACAATCCATTTTCACGGGCAGACCTATGCCAGGAAAGTATATACCCAATCCTTCCTGCTTTGCCGTTCTGAGGAAATTGAACAGGAGGACCGCCTTCTGGTCAGGACCGCTGCGCTCATGCTGTACACAGGACTCTCCCAGGAATATCATAACTTCCAGAATCGTTCATCGGTGTTATGCAGGGAAATTCTCCCCGAATTCAAATATTCTGAAAAGCAGATTGACCAGATCTGCAACCTGATTATGTCTACCAAAGAGCCCTTTAATCCAAATAACCAGCTGGAAAAAATTCTGATAGATGCTAAAATGGAATATATTGGCAAGCCCGACTATACCGATCAGATCAAACTTCTGTTCCGGGAACTGAGGGAGAACGGTCTGAAAATCAATGGCCAGCAGTTTAAAAAACAGCAGCTGGAATTGCTGTTTGATTTTAAATTCTACACCGTAGCAGCCAATCGAATGCGTGAGGTATCAGGAGATAAGCAAATGGGCAACCTGGAAAAGGAAAGATGGATTTAAAACATCCTTTTAAAACATCATTTCATTATTGTTGCTGAGGGTTTGAATGACTATTTTTGAACTCTTACAAATACCTCTAACAAATATCAGCATGGAACTTGACTGGAAAAATCTCGGCTTCGGTATCATGGAGACCGATTACAACGTGAGATGTGTGTATAAAGACGGGAAATGGGGCGAGCTGGAAGTCTCCTCTGATCAACATATTCCCATACACATCGGAGCCACATGCCTGCATTACGGTCAGGAGTCCTTCGAAGGATTGAAAGCGTATAGCGGCAAGGATGGCCAGATCAGACTTTTCCGGCATGAAGAAAATGCAAAGAGGATGGTGCAGTCGGCCAAAGGTATTCACCTGGCAGAAGTTCCGGTTGAGCTCTTTATGGAAGCGGTTGAAAAGGTGGTGATTTTGAACAGGCGCTTTGTCCCTCCCCATGGTACAGGTGCATCCCTGTATATCCGCCCGCTTTTGATAGGAACCGGCGCACAGGTTGGAGTTAAACCCGCTACTGAGTATACTTTCATTGTGTTTGTTATGCCGGTAGGACCATATTTCAAAGCCGGGTTTAAACCGGTGAATGTGATGATCTGCAGGGATCATGACAGGGCTGCGCCACTGGGCACCGGCCATTTGAAGGTCGGGGGAAATTACGCAGCCAGCATGGAATCCATAGCTGAAGCACAAAAGAAAGGTTTTGCCACTGCTTTATATCTCGATGCCAGGGAGAAAAAATATATCGATGAGTGCGGTCCTGCCAATTTCTTTGGGATCAGGGACAATACTTATATCACCCCTGAATCACATTCCATTCTCCCTTCCATTACGAATCGAAGCCTCCAGGATCTGGCTAAACAGATGGGGATGAAGGTGGAAGTACGCCCCGTACCCGTTGAAGAGCTAGAAAGCTTTGAGGAAGCTGGTGCATGTGGTACAGCAGCCGTTATCTCCCCTATCAGAAAGGTGACAGATGTGGAAAAAGGATTAGACTATACTTTTGGGGATGGGATCACACCTGGTCCGGTATCCACCAAACTCTACGAGACCCTCCTGGGCATACAGAACGGTGATCTGGAGGATTCCTTCGGGTGGACCAAAATCCTCGATTAAATTCCTATCTTTGCGACAGCCAATTTTTCAGGCATGTCAAAGACGGATAACAGGACATATTCCCGGAGAATACGTAGCTCCTACATTACCTCGATCATCAGTATCTCATTGGTTTTATTACTGCTGGGGATGGTAGGGCTCCTGTTAATCAATGGCCGCAACATCCGCAAGCAGGTGATGGAAAGCATTGGCTTTAATGTCATTCTCAAAGAAAATGTCAAGGAAGCTGACATTTACCAGCTTCAGAAAATCCTGGACTCCCGGGAATTTATCCTCTCCACAGAGTATATCACCAAGGAGGAAGCTGCCCTGGAAACGGAACAGATGCTGGGTGAGGATTTCATTCGTTTCCTGGGTTACAATCCCCTTCCGCCATCTATCCGGGTCAGGTTGCATCAGCCATGGGCCAATCCCGATTCGGTAATGATCATTGAACAGGACCTCATGAAGTACGACTCCATAGAGGAAGTGTATTATAAGAAATCATTGCTGTACGCCGTAAACGAAAATGTACGCCAGATTACTCTTATCATCCTGGGTTTCTCCATCCTGCTAACATTGATCTCGGTCACCCTGATAAACAACACCATCAGATTGTCCATTTACTCCAAACGATTTATAATAAATACCATGCAACTGGTTGGTGCCACACGGGGATTTATAAGAAAGCCTTTTCTCTTTACCAGCGCAGCCAGTGGTTTCACCGGAAGCCTGATTGCACTCTCAATTCTATTTGGGCTGGTCTACCTGCTACAGGAGGAGTTCGAGGGAGTAATCTCTCTTAAAGATTATGATATGTTGTCCATACTGGCACTGGGAGTAATCCTTACAGGTATTGTTCTCAACCTGGTATCAACCTATTTTGCAGTGAATAAATACCTGAATATAAAAACAGATAAGCTTTACTAATTAATACAATATGAGTAAGAAAAGCACGGACAAGGAGAGCTTTGCTCTGGCCAGGGAAAATTATATTCTTCTGGTCATTGGATTTGCGATCATCGTCTTGGGTTTCATCCTGATGATGGGGGGGAAATCCGAAGATCCTACCATTTTTAATGAAGAAGAATTATTCAGTTTTCGCCGGATTACACTGGCACCAATGGTCGTACTGGCAGGATTCATCTTTGAAATTTGGGCCATTATGAAAAAGCCCAAATCGGATAAATAATGACATGGTTTGAAGCGCTGATCCTTGGATTGGTTCAGGGACTCACAGAATTTCTTCCTGTGAGCAGCAGTGGTCATCTTGAAATTGGCAAGGTTCTGTTAAACATTGAAGTTCAGGAAAGCCTCAGTTTTACTGTACTGGTTCATTTTGCAACCGTATTGAGTACCATAACCGTATTCTTTCAGGACATAAAGAAGCTCCTGGCAGGCCTTTTCCAGTTCAAGTGGAACGAGGAAACCCGATATGTATCCAAGATCCTTGTTTCCATGATACCGGTGTTGATTGTAGGACTTTTGTTCCGGGAAGAAGTGGAATCTCTATTTACAGGAAATCTGGTACTGGTGGGTGGTGCCCTGATGGTTACTGCCCTGCTTCTGGTTTCCACACAGCTTGTAAAAACCGGTAATAAAAAGATTCCCTTTCTGGATGCGCTGATCATGGGCATCGCCCAGGCCTTTGCAACGATCCCAGGTATCTCCCGATCAGGAGCCACCATCTCTGCAGGTCTTCTGTTAAAGAACAATCGAAGTGATGTGGCTCAGTTTTCCTTCCTGATGGTACTTCTGCCCATTGTGGGAGCCGCCATACTAGATATTCTCTCCATGTCATCCTCCACTTCGGAGGTGGGAATTGCAATCAGCTCGCTGATTATTGGATTCCTCGCCGCTTACCTGTCGGGGTACATGGCCTGCAGGTGGATGATCAATATTGTAAAAAAGGGAAACCTGTACTGGTTTGCTATCTATTGTGCCATAGTGGGACTCGTCTCCATCATATTTGCCTGATTCTATGGAATTTAACCGGCCTGAAACATACCTTGAAGGAGCAGTCCTTTATATTGACAAGCCCCTGACATGGACCTCCTTCGATGTGGTCAATAAGATCCGGAAATCACTCAGGCACAACCTGGGGATACAGAAGATAAAGGTCGGGCATGCCGGTACACTTGATCCATTGGCAAGCGGACTGGTAATCATCTGCACCGGGAAAGCCACCAAGCAAATCATGCAGTACCAGGATATGGACAAGGCTTATACAGCCCGGGTCAGGCTGGGAGCCACCACTCCCTCCTTCGATCTGGAAACAGAAGTGGACCATAGCTTCCCCTGGAAACACATTAACTCTGAAAAAATCGAGCAGGCCCTGAGGAAACTTTCGGGCGACCAGGAACAAATGCCTCCCCTTTATTCGGCTAAAAGTGTGGATGGAAAACGGGCCTACAATATGGCCAGGAAAGGGAAAACCGTGGAGCTGAAGCCACAGCATGTGCATATATCTGAATTGAAACTACTAACCATGGAACTGCCCGATCTCACGCTCCAGGTGGATTGCAGTAAGGGGACCTACATAAGATCTCTGGCCAGGGACCTGGGGTTCATGCTGGATTCAGGAGCTCATTTAGCCGGACTACGGCGGACAAGAATCGGGCCTCATCATGTAGATAAAGCCATTACCGTCGACAACTTTATAGAAAATCTTAAACTTTTGTAACCTTTTTACGTTTCTTACGTATAACGAGGCTCGCATCAAACACAACTCACAATATATCATATGAAGCTTTCCCAGTACAAATTCAATTTACCTCCTGATCTGGTTGCGAAATTTCCAGCCAAAAACCGTGATGAGTCAAGACTGATGGTTTTGCATCGAGACACTGAACTTATTGAGCACCTTACCTTTAAAGAAATTATTAATTTTTTTGACGATCGCGATGTGATGGTCTTTAATGACACCAAGGTATTTCCGGCCCGTTTATATGGAAACAAAGAAAAAACCGGGGCCGAGATCGAGGTGTTCCTGCTAAGAGAACTTAACCGGGAACAGCGTCTCTGGGACGTACTGGTGGATCCGGCACGTAAAATCCGGATTGGGAACAAACTCTACTTTGGTGAAGATGATGTCCTGGTTGCTGAAGTTATTGATAACACCACCTCCAGGGGCAGAACCCTGCGTTTCCTGTATGATGGAGATTACGATGAATTCAAAAAAACTCTGTTTGAGCTGGGCGAAACACCCCTGCCCAAGTTTATAGAAAGAAAAGTAGAGCCGGAAGATAAAGAACGTTACCAGACCGTTTATGCCAAGCATGAAGGCGCTGTTGCCGCTCCTACTGCAGGGATGCACTTCAGCCGGGAACTGCTGAAACGCCTTGAAATCAAAGGAATTGATTTTGCCTACATCACCCTGCATGTTGGCCTTGGAAATTTCCGTACCGTAGATGTGGAAGACCTGACAAAACATAAGATGGATTCCGAAAGAATTTATATCAGTGATAACTCGGTCAAAACAGTCAATGGGGCAAAAGAGCGAAAAAGTAATATTTGCGCTGTGGGAACCACGGTAATGAGAACACTTGAAAGTTCTGTTTCCACCGATGGATATCTGAAAGAATTTGATGGCTGGACCAATAAATTTATCTTTCCTCCCTATGAGTTCAGTGTACCCAACAGGATGATTTCCAACTTCCACCTGCCCTACTCAACTCTGCTGATGATGGTATCAGCCTTTGCCGGATATAATTTTCTGATGCATGCCTACGAAGTAGCTATCAAAGAGAAGTATAAATTCGGCACATACGGAGATGCTATGCTGATCCTGTAAACAAACCTGTATGCCCCTGCTAAACTCCATTATTTCCTGGGTGAACGTGAAACGGCTTCACCAGATTGAGCTGTTTATGAAGTACCCCTTTGATGTACAGATGGAGGTTTTTACCAGGTTGGTTGAACATGCGATGCGAACCACCTGGGGCATCCAGTATGCGTATGATTCTATCTCCACCATTGAAGAATATCAGGACAGGGTCCCCATCTCCACCTACGATGATGTAAAACCCTATATTAACAGGTTAAGGGAAGGCGAACAAAACCTGCTCTGGCCCACCGAAATAAAGTGGTTTGCCAAATCGTCCGGCACCACCTCCGACAAGAGTAAATTTATTCCTGTCAGCAATGAAGCCCTGGAAGACTGTCACTTTCGGGGAGGAAAAGACATCATTGCATTTTACACCCAGCAGAAACCTGACAATGCAATTCTCAAGGGAAAAGGCCTGACCCTTGGAGGAAGTGCCGAAGTGAATAAATTCAGTAACGAATCCTATTTTGGAGACCTCTCAGCGGTGATCATTAAAAACCTGCCCTTCTGGGCACAGTTTATCCGGACCCCGGCCGCAGAGATTGCACTGATTCCCGATTTCGAAGAAAAACTGGCAAAAATCACCAGTCACACCGTTAACGAAAACGTGACCAGCATTGCAGGCGTTCCCTCGTGGAACCTGGTATTGTTAAAGGCCGTCCTGGACTTCACAGGCAAGAACAATATCCTGGAGGTATGGCCCAACCTGGAACTATTCACCCATGGCGGAGTCAGCTTTACCCCCTATCGCGATTCCTTCAAAAAGCTCATCCCCTCCGATGACATGAACTACCTGGAGACCTACAATGCTTCGGAAGGTTTCTTTGGAATCCAGGATGACCTGAAACGGGACGACATGTTATTGATGCTCGACCTGGGTGTGTTTTATGAATTTATTCCACTGGATCATCTGCACGAGCCCAATCCACCCATATATACGGTCAGGGATGTTGAACTTGGAGTGAACTATGCCCTCATTATTAGCACCAACGGGGGCCTGTGGCGCTATATGATTGGAGATACGGTTGTTTTTACCTCTTTAAACCCACACAGGATCAAAATCTCAGGTCGCACCAAGTATTACATCAATGCCTTTGGTGAAGAAGTGATCATGGAAAATGCGGAGAAAGCCCTGATGACAGCCTGCAAAGAGACCGGAGCGGTTATCAAGGAATATACGGCAGGTCCCATGTTTATGAGTGACAATAACAAAGGAGGGCATGAATGGATGATCGAATTTGAAACGCCGCCCCGCAAGCTGGAACAATTCACAGTAGTGCTTGACCAAACGCTGAAATCTGTGAACTCGGATTATGAGGCAAAGCGCTACAAGGATCTAACCCTCTTACTTCCCAAAGTGGTATCACTGGAAGCCGGAACCTTTTATAAATGGATGCGAAAACGCGGGAAACTGGGTGGTCAAAACAAAATACCAAGGCTTGCCAACGATCGAAAATATTTAGATGAGCTAAGTGACATTCTAAGCCGATAAAAGTTACTATCTTTAGTCAGGCTCACCCCTTAAAATCAATTTGTATGCATGTAGCTGTTGCGGGAAATATCGGGTCCGGTAAAACTACCTTAACCAGTTTATTATCTAAACATTACAATTGGGAAGCCCAGTATGAGGATGTGGATGACAATCCTTATCTGAATGACTTCTACCAGGACATGCAGCGCTGGTCTTTTAACCTGCAAATCTATTTCCTGAACAGCCGTTTCAGTCAGATCGTTAAAATCAGACAATCGGGGAAGAAGATAATCCAGGACCGCACCATTTATGAGGATGCTTTTATTTTCGCTCCCAACCTGCATAGTATGGGATTAATGAGTACCAGGGATTTTGAAAACTACTTTGCTCTTTTTAATCTCATGAGCTCCCTGATCGAGCCACCCGATCTCCTGATTTATCTTCGCGCCTCCATACCTACCCTTGTAGATCAGATACAACAGAGGGGAAGGAAGTATGAGAACAATATCCGCCTGGACTATCTGAAGCATCTGAACGAAAGGTACGAGGCATGGGTAGAGACTTACAATCTTGGTAAGTTGCTGATTGTAAATGTGGACAACCATAACTTCCGGGATAAGACTGAAGATCTTAGTTCTGTAATAGACAACATCGACGCACAGATCCACGGACTCTTTTAAATTTGCTCAGATATTATCCTGCGCAAGCAAATAAAGGACCCCGGACTATGCTATAAAAAGAGAACGGGCTGCGAAAACAGCCCGTTCAACATATCATACTTTAGCTGATTTTTAGTTTCTATTCAACAGTGGCTTCCACCTTCGGAACAAAGGTCACATCAACGATGTTGGGATCATCAAAGAAGGCTTGCATCACCTTCTGCACATCATCTGCAGACAGGCCTTTGACAATATCTTCAAAGTTTGCCGGATCGTCAAAATTGACCCCGTAGAGATAGTAGCTGTAAAGCATGGCGAGATAATAGGAATTGTGCTCCTTGCTTTCCTCCCTGTCCTTCAGAATATTCTCCCTGGTTTTGGAAAGATCCTCTGCGCTTGGTCCCTCTGTGGCCAGTTTTTCCAGTTCGGCAAAGACCTTCTCCTTCAGATCTGATGCCCTTTCAGGATCACAATCAAAATTGATCTGCATGGATGCCTTCTCCAGGGGCCATTTTCTCACTGAGTTCCTGATTCCGACTCCATAGGTTCCTCCCTCTTCTTCCCTGATTGACTCCATATACCTGAGCTCAAGAATTCCCTCGATAACTCTCATGACCATCTGGTTGTAGGGATTATATGCCATCTCCTGGTTAATCACAATATTCACATTTGCCTTGGGAATTTCCAGGGGCAGGGGAATAATCTTCTCCACTACTCCTTCCGGCTCATATACTTTCCTGTCGATCCAGGTCTCGGTCCTGTCCAGGTCGCCAATGGCTCCAATATACCTTTGAGCCAGTAATTTCACTTCTTCCTCCTCCATATTACCAACAATAACAAAGAAGAAATCACTGGCATCGGCATACCTGTCGAGGTACACCTCCTGAATACGGTCGAAGCTGACATCCTGGAGGAACTCCTGGTCCAGTACCCTGGTACGGGGATTATAATTTGTAAGGATCAGGCTTAGTGAATCGCCCATTACTTTCTGTGGGTTATTGTTCATGTTTTCCACAAAGGCCATGTACCGGGCAAGAATGGCATCATGCGCTTCAAGATCGAACCTGGGCTGATTAAAATGGAGATAAATCAGCTGCATCATCGCCTCCATGTCCTTTGGACTGGCAGTCCCGTTTAATCCTTCCGAAAGATTCCTCAGGCTCATCTGCAGTGAGATATTCCTGCCGGTGAGCATCTTCTGAAGCCCCATGGCATCAAAATCACCTACACCATACATCTGGATCAGGGTCGTAAGCATATCAGTTGTTGGTACATCCTCATCTCCATATAATGAGCTTCCACCCGGACTGTAAGCCCTGATCTGGACCTGGTCCTTTTCGAAATCTGCTTGCCTGAATATGACACGGGCTCCATTTTCCAGGGTCCACTCCACTGCATCAAGCACCTCCAGTTTCCTCTCATTAACGATGGCAGCCGGGGCCGGCTCACTGGAGACCAGGGATTCTGCCAGTACTTCATCTTCATACGGCTCTATATCAGCTGCGGCAACCTGCTCAAGAATTGTCATGGCAGCAGCTTCTGAAAGATGTTCCAAACCTTCAATCTCCGGCCCCTGAACCACCAGCACCTGGTTCTGATCTGTTATCCAGGTGGACAAGCGCTGTGTGAAATCTGCCAGGGTGATGGAGGGAAGTATGGCCTGAACAGCCTGGTATGCAAACTCTGTGGAGGGATAAGCATCTTTATCAAAATAGTTATTGATGTATTCATCGACAAATTCTTCATTGGTGATCTTATCCCGCTCTTTATAATACTTCTCCCACTGGGATAATATATCTGCTTTTGCACGATCCAGTTCTCCCTGGGTAAAGCCATATCTTTTTACCCGCTCCAATTCGGTTAAGAGGGCTGTAAAGCTCAGCTCTTCCTGGTTGGGTTTGGGAATGCTGATGGCGCTCAGTGCTTCATAGCCCCGTTCAAAATCTCCATAATTGATCACCCCGATTACAAAAGGCGGGTCACCCTTCTGAAGCAATTCCTGGATCCGCTGTCCCATCATGGAATTAAAGAGCTGATGTATATACCTCTCCCTGTGATCCATGAAAGTTTCTGGTCCGTCGTTGCTTTTCCTGTGACGGATCATATACTGAATAATGGTTTGCTCTGCTTCTACATCTGTTACCAGACCATAGACAGGATTGGCATTGTCAGGGATCTCGTAAAATGGCCTTTCCGGTGCATCTTGAAGGGCGGGAATCTTTGAGAAGAGTTCAACCACTTTCTGTTCCATCATCTCAACATCAAAATCACCTGCCATGGCTATGGCCTGCAGATCGGTTCTGTACCACTTGTGATAAAAATCTCTCAATTCATCATACTCAAAATTCTCAATCACATCCAGATCGCCGAACACATCTCTTTCTGCAAACCGTGAATTTGGATAGAGGTACTGCAAGGAAGCAAGATACATCCTGACTTGCGCGTTCTTTCGGGTGCGAAACTCTTCAATAATAACGCCACGTTCAGCATCGATCTCCTCATCGGTAAGCAAGAGGTAGTTGGACCAGTCATTCAGGATCAGCAGGCAGCTATCAAGAATTCCAGGCTTTTTAACCGGCACATCCGAGAGCATATAGACAGTCCGGTTTTGCATGGTATAGGCATTGATATTTTCTCCAAATGCCACTCCGTGTGTTTCAAGGAAATTGATGATCCCCTTATCAGGAAAATGCTCGGTCCCGTTAAAGGCCATGTGCTCCAGGAAATGGGCCAGTCCTCTCTGGCTATCTTCTTCCAGCAATGACCCCACATTCTGTATGATGTAGAAGGATGCACGTTCTTTAGGCTCCTGGTTGGATTTGATGTAATAGGTCATCCCGTTTTCCAGAACACCATAACGAACGCTTTCATCGTTTGGCATGGGCGACATGGGATCCACCTGGGCCATAGTAAATACATAAACCATCATCAGCAAAAGAGCTGAGAATACAAATCTGATTCGTTTCATATCTTTCTTATATTTAATAGTTTCATTAATCAGCCATTGTTTGGAAGAATGAAGTTACGGAGAAAAATGAATCTCCCTTAATGCCATGTAGCATTTTTTTATATTTTTAACTTCACATCATCTTCATATATTCACTTGAACCCATAAACCATGCCCTTTTCCAGACGAAATTTCCTCCGATTATCAGGCACTGGCCTGCTGGCCACCCAGGTTCCTTCTTTGCTGACTGCCGCCCAGAATACGCCCGAAAAGGAAAGCACTGTTCCCTTTGAGCTGGGGATCGCTTCCTACACATTCAGAGAATTCAGCCTCGAGGATACCATTGCCATGACTGTGAGGCTGGACATTAAGAATCTCTGTTTGAAAAGCATGCATATGCCACTGATTGCATCTCCGGAGGAAATCAAATCCATGGCAGCCAAAGTTCGGGATGCGGGAATTGACCTGTACGGGGGCGGAGTAATATACATGTCCAGTGCAGAAGATGTTGATCATGCCTTTACCTATGCCAGGAATGCCGGAATGAAAGTGATTGTCGGGGTACCCGAGCACGAACTCCTGGAATTATGCAACAAGAAAGTGAAAGAAACCGGCATCAATCTGGCCATACACAATCATGGTCCGGGCGACGAGAGATATCCTACCCCGGAAAGTGCATACAAGCTTATCAAGGATATGGAACCCGGCATGGGCCTTTGTGTGGATATCGGCCACACCGCCCGTATTGGCGAGGATCCCATCGAAGACACCAGGAAATACATGGACCGGGTGCATGATATCCATATCAAGGACGTGGACAAAGCCGACGCCTCCGGGAGTTCCTGCGAGATGGGTCATGGTGTTATTGATATTCCCGGCTTTCTTCACATGTTACTTGAAGAGAACTACAGCAAGGTGGTCAGTTTTGAATACGAAAAGGATGGTAAAGATCCCCTTGCGGGACTGGCCGAATCGGTGGGCTATGTGAGGGGGGTGTTGAAAATGCTGACTTAATTTGAAAGTT
>CAYWGP010000161.1:0-4188 GCA_964458155.1 uncultured Bacteroides sp. | reverse complement strand
AGAATTATTTTCCTTAATCCCACAAGCTGCAATGCTTCGGGCCTGTTCCGAAGAAGCTGACGCCTGAACCAGGCCCCACGAATGGTTTTCTTCAAACGCAGGTACCAGATCAACGCCCCTTGTCCCACGGGCAGCAAAGCTAAAAGAAACATGATCCAGGCCCACCAGGGAAATCCGGATATTAATCCGAATGCCAGTGTCTCCAGAACATATATCAGCGGGAAAAGAGCCAGAATCCCCAGGCCTGCCTTTAGTGAACTGTGGAATTGCAGGTCCTTCACATTTCGCACCAGGTATCCCGGCAACAAATAGGGAAGCCCACTGGTTATAAATCCGGCAAGGAATACAGGGAAGGTCAGGATCAGTGACAGATACCTCCAGAGCCTCCTCACCTTTCCATACCCACGATCGCGAACCACCCAGTCGCGGATTCTCATTTCTTTCACCAGTGTCATATATTTATCCACCTTCCCGGCAAGCATCCGCATGGATTCGGGGTCCTTCTCGATAAGGGCGTTCATCCTGGAAATAAATTCCTTGTCAGCCACAAATCTATCGATCAGTTTCTTTCCCTTAATTCCCATAAGCTTCCTCATCTTCGAATTGAAGATCGCCTTCAGATCCATAATGGTTTCGTAGAACTCGTCGTTCTCGATATTGATCATCAGCGGCAGCATTTCCTCTCTCAACCTGGTCTTCATGGCATTGATGCCGCGGGCATTGTTCTCCTGGTACTGATCCCAGTATTCAGATACTTCGATGGGCTTGCCGTACTGGATCAGGAGGGTCTGGTTTTGCTTCACATAGTGTCCCAAATCGTAACCAACAGGGACTATTTTAACAAACGGTTTGTTCCCGTACTCTTCCTGCGCTTTAAAGCCGATCCTGAAAATACCCTTTACAATGGTCCGGAGCCTGCGCTGGTGACCGTGGTTCCCTTCAGGCATCACACACAGGTAGTGCCGGTTGTGGAGCACATCCACAGAGATGTCGAAGATGTCCTCATTTTTTCCCATCTCAGCGGCACCATCACGCTGCCGGAACACGGGCAGCATCTTCATGCTGTTCAGAAAGAAAGCCAGGGCTTTGTTATTAAAGATATCGGCCCGGGCAAGAAATACAACATCCTGGGGTGCAGAAAAAAGCAAAATCAGCGCATCCATCAAGGCGTTCTGGTGATTTGGTGCGAAAAGTACCGGTTCATTGCGGGGAACATTCTCCAATCCTGTTACCTCTACCTTACTATAAAACTTGAAGAAAAAAGTCTTCACATAGGGGTAGATCATGTAGTAAAAGAAATTCCGCTTATGAATCCCCTTCGCTGCACCGGTGACTTTGGATTTTGCCATAAATAATTTGTAATTTGTTGCGTTTCAAAGATAGTTTTTTCTGCCAAAACCCATTAAATCCCCTATCTTTGCACATTAATATGAAAAAAAGACGAAAACTGCATAGAAAATATATCAGCGGTATCCAGCAGATCGGCATTGGGGTAAGTAATTTTGGAGAAGCGTGGAAGTGGTATATACCCCACTTCGGGATGGATATACGGATGTTTGAAGAGAAGGCTGTTGCAGAGTATATGCTGCCCCATACCGAGGGGAAACCCTGGGAGCGGCACGCCGGCCTGGCCATGAATATCATGGGGGGAGGAGGATTTGAGATCTGGCAACATACCCAGCGTACCCCCCTGGCCCCCACCTTTGACATTCAGCTGGGCGACCTGGGGATCATTGCCGGGAAGCTCAAATCGAACAATTTACAGGCTGCCTACGATCATCTCAAAGATACCAACCGGCTCACCGAGTTAGTGAAAGATCCCACCGGGAGAGAAACCTTCTTTTTAAAGGACCCCTACAACAACATCTGGCAGGTGGTAGAGGAGCACTCCATTTTTAAGAATATGCGAAAGCCAACGGGTGGATCCTTCGGGGTGACCATTGGCACCAGTCAGCCCGAAAGAGCTATGGAGCTCTACAGCGGCATTCTGGGATACAATGTGGTAGCCTACGATAAGGAGGGCACTTTCGATGACTTCAAGGGCCTCCCGGGCGGAGACGGCAAATTCAGAAGGATCCTGCTGCAGCACAGCGAAGCCCGGCTGGGACCATTCTCAAGATTGTTCGGTCCCACAGAGATCGAATTGCTCCAGGCCCTGGACCGCACCCCCGAGAAGATATACAAAGACCGGATCTGGGGCGACCTGGGATTTATTCATATCTGCTTTGACATCCTCAACATGAAGGTCCTGAAAGAGGAGTGCACGGAAAAAGGATACCCCTTTACGGTTGATTCGGATATCCACCCCTCGGGCAAACCCTTTGATATGGGCGAGGCTGCGGGCCATTTTGCCTATGTGGAGGACCCCGACGGCACCCTGATCGAGTTTGTGGAGACGCACAAGATCCCCATCACCAAGCGCTTCGGCTGGTACGTCAACCTCTGGAAACGCCGGGACGTTACCAAACCACTGCCCAACTGGATATTAAAAAAGGTCCGGTACATGAAGGCCAAGCCTCATAAACTGTAGTAAAACCACCTCCATTCTAAGGAAATTCATCTACCTTTGCGACGTTTTTCAAATGAAGATGAAAATTTCACGTATTCAGCTGCAGGTATTACGTGCCATCCGGGGCATCAGGCAACGCCGTTTAGTCCTGGCGCTGGCTGTCATCATTGGCCTCCTGTCGGGAACCGCAGCAGTTTTGCTTAAAAACCTGACCCACTTTGTAGAGCACAAATCCAAATCGTGGCTGATGGGCGATCACAGCTCCGATCTAAGCTACCTTCTGCCCCTGTTGGGTGTCCTGCTGAGTATGCTTTTTGTGAAGTACATGCTGAAACAGGATATCGGACACGGCATCAGCAAAATTCTATTTGCCATTTCCAAACGAAAAGGCCACCTGAAGCCACACAATGCCTGGAGTTCCATGGTGGCAAGTTCCATTACCGTTGGGCTGGGAGGCTCCGTAGGACTTGAGGCACCCATTGTGCTGACAGGTTCTTCCATAGGTTCCAACATTGGCCGCATCCTCAGGCTCAACTATAAGACAGTGGTACTGCTGATGGGATGTGGTGCAGCCGGAGCCATTGCGGGGATCTTCAAGGCTCCCATTGCTGCCCTGATCTTCGTCTTTGAAGTGCTGATGCTGGACCTGACCACCTGGTCCATGGTTCCCCTGCTGCTTTCATCGGTCACCGCAGTCATTGTCTCCTATTTCCTCCTGGGCGAACAGGTGGTATTTTCCTTTACCATCAGCGAGCCCTTTGCCATGCACAACCTCCCCTTCTACATTCTGCTGGGGGTCTTTACGGGACTTATCTCCCTCTATTTCACCCGGATGAACAACCTGGTGGAACATACCATGGGAAAATTTAAGAATGACCTGGTGCGAACCCTTACCGGTGGACTGCTGCTTTCTGTGTTGATCTTTTTAATGCCTCACCTCTTCGGGGAAGGGTACTCTACCCTGCGTTCACTGCTGACAGGCCAGAGTACAGATCTTTTTAACGGCACCCTGATTGAAGGATTCATCGGGGACAATGCCTACTTTATTGTAGTCGCCTTCCTGCTGCTCATATTCTTTAAGGTAATTGCCATGGCCCTGACCACCGGTAGTGGGGGTGTGGGCGGCATCTTCGCCCCCGCCCTTTTCGTGGGTGGGATGAGTGGCGCTACCCTGGCAAAGGCTCTTAAACTAATTACACCCACCTCAATTTCTGAGAATAATTTCGCGCTGGTGGGCATGGCCGGGGTGATGGCCGGGGTGATGCACGCGCCCCTTACCGCCATCTTCCTGATCGCCGAGATCACCGGCGGCTATACCCTCTTTATTCCCCTGATTGTAACTGCCACCCTCAGCTATGTGACCATCCTGGCCTTCGAAAAGCAAAGTCTCTACACCATGCGCCTGGCCCAGCGGGGCGAGCTGATGACCCACCACAAGGACAAAACCGTCCTCTCCATACTCACCGTAGAGGATGTCCTGGAAAAGGATTTTAAAAAGGTACGGGCCGATGAAAAGTTAGGCGGACTGATCAAGGCAATCTCCAAATCGAAACGGAACATCTACCCTGTAGTCAACGACGAAAAGGAGCTGGTAGGCGTAATCAGCCTGGATGATATCCGCGATATCATCTTTAATACCGAGCTCTACGACAAAGTAGAGATCTCCGAAATCATGCACA
>CAYWGP010000160.1:0-24556 GCA_964458155.1 uncultured Bacteroides sp. | reverse complement strand
GCGGTGCGGCCGGAGAGGTCGAAGAGTTCTTTGAGCATGATTGAAAGGTCCGCCGATCCGTGATGTTCAAAGCGCGGCCACGACGAGGTCGCCGACCTCGCTCGTGCTGAATCCCATCTTGCCGGCGCTTTGACTCTGCATCTTGGAGCCAGTGACCGACTTGACGGCCGTCAGAATTCGGTCGGCGGCCGCGTCGGCTCCGCATTGCTCGAGCAACATCGCCATGGCGGCAATCGCGGCAATCGGGTTGATCACGCCCTGCCCCGTGTACTTGGGAGCGCTGCCGCCCATCGGTTCGAACATGCTGCAGCCGCCTTCATCGGGATTGATGTTCCCGATCAATACCGCTCCAAGTCCGAACTCCTTCATGGCCTCCAGATCCTTTGTAATGCCTTCTTTTGAAATATCATCCCCTATCCAATAGTAGTAACACCAGGGCTTGTTGGTATCGGCCGGAGTGGTAAATCCCTCCTGAATGTTATTATAAAGCTCCTGGGAGATCTTTACCGGGCGTGTACAATGTGCGAAGAGCATGGTGAAGGTAAGCAAGAAGCTGATGCGCATCATGGTTCTGTGAAATTTAAAAATTCGCTTCATTTTCAATACATTAATCGCTACGGGATGTAAGCAAATATAGAGCTTATACAGTGGAGATTCAATATCCTTAATGCGCTTTAGTTTGTATTTTTTGATCCATAAAGTGCAAACATTGGCCCACAACGGATATTTATCCATAGCCCATCATTGCCTATATTTATCAAAAGAAAATACCCGGGCATGAAAAGAAGATCAGTACTAAAATCCATGGGGGCACTCTCTCTAGGAATAGTAGCTCCATCCCTGCCAGAGGGAGAAGTAATGGCAGATCCTTATGAAACAAAGAAAAAAAGCATAGAAACAGAAATACTGGTGGTGGGCGGAGGTACCGCCGGAACCATTGCAGCCATTCAGGCCGGCCGTGCAGGGGCAGCAACTGTTTTGATAGAAAGCGGAAGTCAGCTGGGAGGTACCACCACCACAGGAGGTGTGGCATTCCCAGGCATCTTCCATGCCTGGGGCAAACAGATCATAGGGGGGATCGGCTGGGAACTAGTAGAGGAGTGCGTTGGGCTCAATAGCGACAGCCTGCCTGATTTCTCCATCCTGCCGGATCACCACTGGCAGCACCAGGTAGCGGTAAATGCACATTTATACACCTTGCTTGCCGAAGAGCTTTGCCTGGAGGCCGGTGTGGATATCCGCTACTACGAAACACCTACTCAAATTGAATTTAAGAAGGGCCTTTGGTATGTGGAATCCGTTGGCAAGGGAAGCTCCACACAAATCACATGCAATCAGATAATCGATTGCACCGGTAACGCATTAATCGCATCCATGGCCGGATTCGATGTATTAAGAGAAGCAGAAACTCAGCCGGGTTCACTGGTGTTCCGCATAGGCGGATATGACTTTGATTCTCTCGACCTGAGTCTTATCCCGGAAAAATACCATAGAGTTTTAAGAGAAAACATGCTGGTTGCTAAGGAAAGAACCGGCGGGGAAAATACCTTCGTGCCCTATGGTTATGTATATGTTCCGGCAGCCGATTCAACCACATCCGAATCCCATACCATGGCTAACCAGCAAGGGAGATCCACATTATTGGAATTGGTTCGCGAACTCAGGAGCTTCCCTGGATGTGAACATGTGAAGATTTTGGATTTAAAAACAGAAACAGCCGTAAGGGAAACGTATCGAATTGATGGTGTTTATAAAATGACACGCCTGGATTATGTGGAAGGAACTGTTTTTGAAGACTCCCTCTCCCACTCCTTTTATCCCATTGATCTGCACAGAGAGGGAAAATCCATTTACCAGGAATTCCTGAAACCGGGGATAGTGGCAAGCGTTCCCCTGAGGGCACTCATCCCCAGGCAGAGCACTAACTTCCTGGTAGCAGGACGATGTGTGAGCAGCGACAGGTTAGCCAATTCAGCACTCCGGGTACAGGCTTCCTGCATGGGCATGGGTCAGGCAGCTGCAGTTGCAGCAGTTCTGGCTAGTAAACAGGGATGCTCACCTGCTGAGGTCCCTATCGATGATATTAAACAATTGCTAAAAGAACATGGCGCCATTGTTCCTGATCACAGTTAAGAATTCTTAGCAAGCGAACATGAAAAGAAAGAGGCTCATCTGGGTCATTCTGATATTTGCATTCCTGGCTCATTCATGTAATTCCGGGAGTACTGGCAATAAGGCAGAAAATGCAGATGGTGAGCCATCTTTGTCCCATGTCATTACTTTCCAGAAACATTCGGTGCGGGACTGAAGCGGGGTACCCTTGTATTCAACATGCCTTGATTGATCGGATTCTGTCTTACCTGAATCCCAAAGATCACCCTCACCATTCTCCAGCCTTTCCCGTGAGCTTGCCACCAGAAGGCGATAGGCAGTTTGCTTTTGCCCACTAGACAAATGGTAATTACTAATGCTTTAATTAATATTTCTGCTCTCATCATTCACCGTCAATATAATCAGATGGGGTATCAAAATCGTAGTCCTCATCCTTTACAGGTGCCACTTCGCGAATATCATCCAGGATGGACTCCCAGCGTGCTTCCATATCAGTGAGCCTGCCGGGCTGTTCACCTGCCAGGTTATGTGATTCAGTGCGGTCAGCCGCCAGGTCAAACAGCTCCCAGGGCTTATCCCGGGCGGCCACGATCTTCCAGTCCCCGTAACGAAGGGCCCGGTTGCCCTCGTGGTACCACCAGAGTTCTCTTTCCCAGCCTGTATCCCCGGCAAAGGTCGGAACCAGGGATTTTCCGGGGAAGGGTACTTCCAGTTCATCTGTGACATCCAGACCGGCAAGGTCAAGCAGCGTGGGCAGCAGGTCGATCACATGCCCGGGATCGTGCCTGAGTTCCCCCCTGCCATGGATCCCCTGTGGCCAGTGGACAATCAGTGGAGTACATGCACCCCCTTCATGAACCCAGATCTTATGCATCCGGAATGGGGTATTGCACATGGTGGACCATCCCGGCCCCAGGCAAAGGTAGGAATCGGCCGATCCAGGCTCCGCCTGCGAATCGTGACCATCGCCCCTTACCATGATCTCGGCACTGGACCCGTTATCAGACAGGAAGAGAATGATGGTATTTTCATAAGCATCCATCTCCCTGAGCTGCTCCACGATCCTTCCGATCTCAGCATCAAGGCGTTCCACCATGGCTGCATGGATGCGCATTTTCCGCTCCTGAAAGTCCTGTTGTTCATGAGTCAGCGCATCCCATGGAAGCGGTCGGTTCACTTCGTTCTCGCCCAGTATCTCCAGGGATTCAGGAAAATGGTAGGGAGGCCCCACTTCTGCTTCTACGGGCGAGAGTTGTCCAGAGATAATGCCCAGCTCCTGTATGCGTTTCCAGCGCTCCTCACGCATCTTGTCCCATCCGGGTGCATAACGGTCCCCTACCCTTGCAATATCCTCCGCAGGAGCATGCAGAGGGAAGTGTGGGGTGGTAAAGGCAACATAGGAGAAGAAGGGCTGTTCCTTATGTTTCTCATTATGGTCCTTTAACTGGGTGATGGCCCGGCTGGCAATCTCCGTGGTGGAGTAATAATCCGTGCCGCGGGGAACAGCATCCAGCAAGGTGTCGTTCAGGTAGTGCCTCTGTGGACTGAAAAAACGGTTATGATCGGGCAGCCAGTAAGACCGCTCGAATCCATTCTCCACAGGCATACCATCCACATGCCATTTCCCGCTATGATAGGAACGGTAGCCGGCATCTGCCAGGTAGCGCGGTGCCACCTGGGCCCAGGCTGTCCTCTCCATTTGACTGCCACCTTTGATCCCCGGTGCATTATCCCTGCCAGTCTGGTGGGGATAGTAGCCGGTGAGAAGGGCGGCCCTTGAGGGCCAGCACCTGGCTGTATTATAAAACTGTGTGAAGCGCAATCCCTCAGCTGCCAGCTGGTCCAGGCTCGGGGTCAGGATCTCCCCCCCGTAACAACCCGGATCGGAAAATCCCAGGTCATCTGCAAAAAGAATCAGGATGTTGGGTGGTCCCGTTTCCTCGCTCTGACAGGTAACAAGCAGCAGGGATAGTGCAAATGCTGCAATAATGAGGCTTACTTTACTTCGCATGATAATCAATATTAGATAGCGTTAACTTCCTATTTTCCTTATTTTCGTTTCGCGATCAAGGCAGCCCCCATTCCACCCCCGTAAGGCCACTGGATACAGGGGTTTTATAGGTCCTGGTCCAGGCCATGGCTGTCTTGTTATCCTTTAAACTACCACAATAATTGGCCAGGGTAGTGGTCAGCACAATCTCGATCCGGTTGCTGCCCGGCTTCCACAAGGATCCAACTTCATACACGTGATTCCCGTACCACTTCATGCCTGCGGATTCTCCGTTTACCCATAGCTCGCTCACTCCCTCATTCACATCCACCAGGCAGATATAGTCCCGGCTCTCGGAATCCTTGATGACCGTGGAATAGATGACTGTGCCTGAGAAATTTTGAATCGCTTCGTCGGCTGATGTGCTGAAGTCGATCAGCTCCTCCATTTCCCGGGTAAACACGGTGCCATCCGCATGTTCGAATTTTACCTCCCACAGGGCCTTCAGGGCTTGTCTTTCTACTGCCACCGCCTTACTTGAATACACCGGCAAATCCAGCTCTTCCTCTTCAAAAACCACCAGGGCCGATTCCAGGGCATCCAGCCTGAGCCGAAGCTCATTGCTTTTCCCCTGACTTAATGAAAAGCGCTCCCCGCTGTGGGGATCCCACAAATACGGGATCTTATTCCCTGTTTTGAAACTGACATCAAATTCAATGGCCTCGCTCCGGTGGGAATTGGCAAAGAAATAGATCTCCTGCCCCCCCCTTGTCTGACTCATGGTATAGAGATGACTGACCGGCTGCCCTATGCTCACCCGTGGATCTATTCCCATTCCTTCAAACAGTGTGGTGGTCCATTCAAGCAGGTCGGAAGATTCTTCCGGAGCCGGAACATGATGAACATTTTCCAATTCAAGAGCAGCCTCCATATGTGACTGCACCTTATGATCATTGTTCTCCGCATCCACCAGGGACAGGGAACGTTCAGGTAGCTGTCCGATGAAAACAAGCTTCCCACCGGCACTGGCAAAGGCACTGATCTTTTCAGCTGCCCGTGGAGTGAGGGATCTCACATCCGTAAGGATCAGGGAACTGTAGGCCATATTACCACAGATCAACTTTCCGCCTTCAGCCTGAGATTCTTCCAATATAGAGGTTTGCAGGTAGTCACAGGAGCTACCCAGGTTAGAGATGGGTTCCCAGAGCCTGGCATAATACCAGGGACGGGTATTAAAGGGCGGACGTGTGGGACCCACCTCGGCCCAAAAATCGTCCAGGCGGCCCACTACGGCCACGTCTGCCACGGGATCTGAGTGCTGGAAGACAGCGGATAAGCGGGCGTTGTAGTCAGCCCAGTTTCGGAAATATTTCCACCAGGTGTTTTGCTCGCTGAAATAAGCCCCGTACCGGATCCATCCCGGGAAGCTCGCTTCCGGGGGGGAGTAATTGAAGCCATGAAGGACCGTATGGTTGATCCCGGTTACGAAGTTCATATCATCCGATTGCTTGATGGTCTCCAGTGAGGTACGGAATACCCCCTGCGTATTGGTCATGGCTTCACAGCTTGTTATCTTCCGGCCCTTAATGTGCGCCCCGGCGGAGGCTGCTTTGTTCCAGATCATATAGCCGTGTCCCTGGTTCCAGGTATAAGCTTCGCTCGCCGCCTCGTCCCGGGCACGTGAATAGATCCAGTTATTGCTTTCCGGGATGTCGGGAATCAGGTTGCCCTGGAAAAGCCCCATGTAATAAGGGGTTCCGTAGGCCTGGTAGCGGCACAGCACCCCGTTCTCGGTACAGAAATCCTGGAATTCCCGGGTAAATCTTTCCAGAAAAACATCAATTAGTACCTGGTAGAAATCATACTGGACCCTCTTTAGTTGATCGTCCAGTTCTTCCGAAGTCTCGTAAGTATTGGGCTGATTTTGTGGTTGTACCACAAAAGGCAAATAAGGCGTGATGTCATAGCCCTTTCTTTCACGGAACACCTCTGCCATGTCGTCGGTCCAATTGGAACCTCCCAGTTCGATGCTGTCACAGAAAAGTGCCCTGATCAGCTCGGCAAGAGGCACACCGGTCTCCTGTTCTATGGCCTTTAGCCTGTCCAGGTAAGCCTGTACCACTTCTATTTTATAATGGTCCATGATGGGTCCGTCAGCTCCCGGAGAACCATGGTACACCGACATGAAATTCTGTTCATTGTAGAGAAATACCAGGACATACTCCCGGTCTCCCACCTGGTAATTCAGCCGGCCATCTTTCACCAACGAGCTCAGATCAATGACCTCTTCCAGGGAAGTCAGCCCCACTGGTATCAGCTGAACAGCAAAGAGTTCCACATCACTGTTCTTCCCGGTGATGCGCGATCCCGGCGCATGATGACTCTCAAACTTCAGGAACTCAGCCAGATCAATATGGACGTGCTCATTGGGCTCAGGCTCATACTTCTTCACACCGAGTCGCTGCATGATCTCATTTTCCTCCAGGAACCTGCCACCAAAGGGCCAGCCCGATCCCACAATAAGATCGGTGATCATGCCCAGCTCCCTGGCCTCCCCACTGGCCACCTTAACCATCTCACTCCATTCACTACCCGCCCATTGCAGCGCAGGAGCTCCGGTGGGGACAGCATGTGGGGGCATGGCAATGGAATTAATCTCCACCCCACCAATGCCGGCCTCCTTCATCAGTTTTAATTCCCGTTTGAGCTCACCGGCTTCCACAGCATTTCCATTCCACCACCAGCGAACCATGGGACGGGCATCCGCCGGGGGATTCGTGAAAACTTCGCTTAGATCCTGCACTTCCCGGGGAGAATCACATGCTGGAAGCAGGATAGTGATTGACAGAAGACAGATGAGTAGTTTCTTCATGGTTCTAATATGGATTCATTGTTATAATTTCCACGGGGCCCAGCAATCCCGAAGGCAGTGGTTCTTTAAAGTTAAAGGAGCCCATGGCAGCTCTCGTGGTAAAGGTGTACCTGCCGGTCTGGTATTTGAATCCACCCATCAGCCCCTTGTCAAACTGAACCGTTCTCACAAGGGCATCCGGTTTCTGGCTGTCACCGAGCAAACGGTTTATCCAGCGGTTGGCTACTTCAATTTCAAGTTCATTTGTTCCCACTTTTAAGGCTCCTGAAATATCCATGCGCCAGGGAGCACACCAGACAACACCCAGATCTTCTCCATTCAATCTTACTCTCGCCATATCATTTACCACCCCCAGATCGATAAAGTATCTTTTGTCTTCCAGCTCATCAAGCTCTATCGTCTTTCTGTATGTTGCAATCCCGGAGTAATATTTAATACCCCGCACTTCATGCTCCGTCCAATCCTGCAATCCTTCAAACCGGATCTCATCCGGTCCTCCGAATTTTGAATCAAAGGAAACTTCCCAGGCACCATCCAGAGTTTTAATAGTATTAAATGCAGGGAAATTTGTGTCCCCATCTTTCAGCTCATTTGCTCTTGCATTCTCACGATCAAAAACCACGAAATAGCTTTCGTAGGGCACGAATTCCAAAGGGATGCTTGTTACGCCATCCGCGCTATGGTATTGCTTCAGTTTTCTTGAACTGCCGTCTACGCCCAACCATAACTCAGCTTCGCCGGAAGCCCTGAAGGTGCATACTGTTTTTTGTACCCGATCACTTCGGTTGGCGACGAAATAGATATCTCTGTCTGCGGTTCTGCGGTGACCAAATCGAAGGGTGTTATTGACTGACTTAAAATCCTCCGGAATATTCAATCCGGATAAAAGCTCAGCTGTAGTTTTATAGGAGGGATAAAGATCATCAGCCACAAGATTGCTCAATTGTCCACCCCAGTATATGCTGCCTTCCCCGTAGAACCTCTCAGTGATTTCATCGGGTGCTTGATGTGAGCCCCATAACTCTTCTGCAAGCCTTTTTACCTGCATATCGCAATCTGGATAATCTGCCAGGCTTGGCGATTTCACAGGAGGTGAGCCAATAACTTTTGCTCCATTTTTAACCAGGGAGGTGATTTTCTCAAGCAATTGCGGAGTCATTGTTTCAAAGCCTGGTAGTACCATCAATTCATAGGAGGAGGCTCCGGGGAATACAATTTTTCCATTCTCCACCTGGGCTCTTTCCATAAGCATAAGTGGTGAACATCCATCGAATCCATATCCTTTCTTATCCGGAATGGCTCCGTTTTCCTCCAGCGCATCGGCAGGCGGGGTGAATACCATGGGCGCCCCTTCGGGTGTGAGATAAAGGATGTCTGCAACAGCCTGCCCCTGCTGCATCATATGAGAACAGCGGCTGATGTAGCTGTGATAGGCTCCCACCATGGGCCACCAGGTTTGTCCACGATCCCAGTGCACCCCGTAGGGCCCCATGGTCATTCCCGGACGGTGCTCTTCACCCAGGGGCTTATGGGCAAAGGTATGGTAGGCAAAACGGTTCACGCCAAGGGCCAGGGCCCAGTCGCTCTGGTCCTTCATGGACCAGGGGTATTCCTGCCAGGCCTCGTTGTTGTTGGATGTAAAAACTTCGGCCCCCACAACCGGGTGTCCGCTAATATGGGATATGGAAGTGGCCTGTAAGACAGCGTATGAAGTGTGAAATCCAAATCGTTTGCTCCAGAATTCCGCCATTATCACATCGGCCACAGCCCCCAGATCCAAATCGCCGGCCGGATTCATGTCATAGGGTTCGATGGTCAGCTCCAATCCGTTTTTATGTGCATAAGCCTTCCCAAATTCGGCATGGTTCTCCAGAAGGAGTTCCTTGCAGGTCTGGCGAAGATCCCATAAAAAGCGCTCGGTGATTTCAACACTTTCGATGGCCCGCCCGGTATAGGCCAGAAAATAGGGTTCCGGATCGTAGCCGCGCCGCTCCGTAAACTCTTCCACAATACCATCGGTCCAGTTCTGGGCACCACTCTCCCAGCTGTCCATATGAAAGCCGGTCCAACCCACACCTTCCTTTCGGGGAGCCGTTTTTTCCAGCAGTATATCTGTATAGTTCTTCAGGTGATTTTCAAAATCATCGGCATCCAACTTATTGGCCTCAAGACCAATGACCGGTTCAGGAGATGGCCGGGTACTGGCTCCGGTGACTCGTATTCCCATACGTACAATGGTCCATTTGCCTTCTGGCGCATCCCAGACCAGTCGTCCGCCGGACTGCAGGTAGGGACTCAGGTCGATGATTTTGCTTTGATCCAGCACCTTATTCCCATTTTCCTCCCTGAATGCGGCAGGAGCCGGCAAATAAGGCTTTACATTGGGTTTGGAAGAATATGGATCCCGTTCATAGAGTGCTTTCTCATTGATATCTGATATCAGTGGCTTCACACCGGAAGGAATGGCATAAACGGCCACATCCTCATAATAGGGATCCTTCATCCTGTGCCAGGTAGTACTTCGTTGTTCAGGAACCGGGAGTTCCAGGTCCAAGCTTTTGCCTCCTGAGATCCTGGTTTCACCGAACACCAGGTGCTTCATCGATTCTTCAGGCTTCACCCAGGGACCGCCGCTTCCACACCATCCGGGCCCTGCTCCCATGAGTATTTTCATGCCCAGTCGTTCTGTCTCCCTCACCGCATGAACAAAATGGTCCTGCCACTCTTCTGACATAAAATCAATGGGGCCCCTGGGAACTCCAATTCCCACCTCCAGGAATATCACATGGTTTATTCCCACTTCCTTCATGGATTCCAGATCTTTGGTCATCTCCTCCATGGATAAGTTCCCATCCATGAAATACCAATAGACTCCGGGCTTTGAAGATTCCGGTGGATCTTCAAATGCTTCCTGTAATACATCATTTGATTGAGCGGTGCAAGCCTGCATTGTGAAAACTGCAACAATTACAATAGCTGCCAGGTTTACCATTGCACGAAGATCAGTTTTCGGAAAATTCATTATTATCATTCGGACACAATTCTAATTAGTAAGCTTCCCTTTTCTGTACAGTGCTTCTAATAAATAATAATCAGCATAAACCAAAGGTACATCTATCTCAACTCCATGCGGAATACTGCCAACACTGTGGTTCAAAATAAAATATTTGTTTTTACCATGCACTGCGAGATAGTCTGGAGACAATAGTGAATTCACCATTTTATCAGCAGCTTCTATATACTGCTTTCCCATTGAAGAAAAGGTGGCTAATTCATACAAAGCCGAGGCGGTAATTGCTGCGGCGGAGGCATCACGTGAAATTTCAGGATAATCAGCTGCATCATACTTCCACTCCGGCAGAAAGCCTTCATCTGGTACATTGTAATCCCACAGCGGAATCATATCTTCAGGTAAGTTTTTATGATTTAACATGTAGGCCGCAATATTTTCTGCTAAGTCGAGGTATTTATTGTCTTTTGTGTAACGATAGCAAAGTACGTAGCCATACAGTCCCCAGGCCTGTCCACGCGCCCACGACGACTCATCGGTAAATCCCTGACAGGTTGCTTTATCGAGTACTGCCCCGGTAATTGTATCGTAATCGATAACATGGTAACACGAGTAATCGTCGCGGTAATGATTTTTCATAGTGGTTTCGGCATGTTGAATGGCAATGTCGCGGTATTTCTGATTTCCACTCATAAGACTGGCCTCAAACATCAATTCCAGGTTCATCATGTTGTCGATAATAACCGGGTAAAACCATTCTGTTTTGCCGTCCCAGGCCTTGCGGTAGTTCCACGATTTTATGGCCAGTGTGTTATGGTTGAAGCGCTTGCTCAGGGACTCGGCAGTTTGTACCAGGATATCCTTGTATTGGGTCAAACCGGCAAATTTCAATCCGTTGCCATAGCTGCAGTACATCATAAAACCCACATCGTGGTTGCCACTCCAGTACTGGATAGTATCCAGCGCCTCGGTCCATTTTATGGCTTCGGTTTTCCATTTTTCTTCTTGAGTCAACTCGTACAAGTACCACAGGCTTCCTGCGAAAAAACCGCTGGTCCAACTATAAATGTCTACAGTCTTCAGGCCACCGTCTTCGTTTATGGTGCGTGGAATTTTTGTGGGCTTGTTTTCCGTCTCTAAGGTATTTTCAAACTGACCTTTTATGAATTCCATTCCATCGGAAACTGGTTTTGTCTCTTGTTTTGACGCACAGCCGGCCATAAAAATCACTGCTGCCAGGATGCTTATTAAACGTGCCATTTTATATCTTCTTTTAAATTTTTGTCGTATTAAATAGATCATTCTACTACGGATTTAATCAAGCAACTGAACGGTAACAGGTCCCAATAATCCCGATGTCTCCAGGGGAATTTCCTCTATGGGCCTTCCTCTGAAATCATGTTTTAAATCAATATTGGTATAGGTGTATGGCTTTCTGTCCGGAAACATCTGGTCACCAGCCACCCGGTTGAACCACGAATTTACCACCTTTATCTCCAGGGTATTCTCTCCCACTTGCAATTCTTTGCTGATTTCGACCCGGAAGGGTGAGGTCCACACCACACCTTTGTATGTTCCGTTGATCTTCACCTCAGCGATGCCCACATCCTTTACACTCCCCAATTGAAGGAAGTATCTGTTTTCTTTCCGGAGTTCAGATTCCAGAGTAAAGCTTTTCTTGTAAACCGCCGCTCCGGAGTAGTACTTGATGCCTTCGTCCGAATGTTTGGTCCAATCCATGAGTTCAGGAAAAAGTACAGAACCGGGTCCGCCCCATTGGGGATCGAAGTGGATTGTCCATTCCCCGGATATCTCTGCCAGGGTTTCAAAATCGCTATAATTTCGTTGTACGGTTCCCTGCTCATCACTGGCAATTTTCTCGTTGAATACCACCAGTACTGCACCGTAAGGCTCAAGGGTTAGCGGAACAGTTGTCAGTCCATCCTTCTGGGTAAAAGCCATGGCCTCGCGAATATCTCCTGTCAGCGGATCCCATAACTCGGCCTGTTTCCCCGAAACGCGGAAGCGGGCAACAATCTTTTGTCGTTGGGTGGTCTGGTTGGTGACAAAATAAATATCCCTTCCTCCCAGTGTATAATGAATGTAATCGAAGTCGGTCTTGCTGTCATTTTCCAGTATATCGAAGTCGAGCGGTATATTTTGTGATGTCAGATATTCTCTTGCCGAATGGCCCCAGACGACCTTTCCCTTTCCATAACTTTGCTCACCCGATTCAGTCCCGGCCTCCCCCCAGATAAGAGCGGACAGTTCACCAAAGGTGTTTTTAGCTTCTTTCCCTCCCACCAGGCTGATCTGCTTTTCCGGTCTATGGCCCAGAACGGTAGCGCCGTCCTGCACCAGCTCTTCAAGCTTTTCAAGTACAGCCAGCGATAAGACCCTGTGGTCGGGAAGCACCAGAACCCGGTATTCTAATCCACCCGGGACCACTATCTTACCATCTTCCACCTCCAGTTGCAGGAAGATGGTTTCATCGCATACATCGTAATCGAAACCGGGCATTACTCCTGCAGGATCGGAATGTTTAAAGGGGAATACATTGGGCACATGATCCCCGTAATAGTAAAGCACATCGGTCACGAATTTTCCTTCCTGCACCACAGACTGTATCCGGTGCATGTAATCGATAAAAGCCCCTGACTGATTCCACCAGGTGACCTGTGGATTTACATGTGTGCCTGCAAAATATTCCTGTCCAGGCAAACCCATTTCAGGCGGCGAACAGGTGAAAGTATGAAAATACATGCGGTTCAGTCCGGCGCAGATCTCGTGGTCGAAAGATGATTTCTGGTCGTGCCACAGCTCATCGTTCCAGTGGGGCCCGATGGTGGTAAAGGATTCTGCTCCCACGATCTTTTTGCCGTAAATATGCGCCGCCGAAGATGCCTGTTTCAGAAAAAAGCGATTGTTGGGTGCCGGACGGTGCGGTGATGGCGACCAGAACTCACTCATCATAATGTCGCTGAATCCGTAATTCTTAATCCCATCCATGGGCCCGGCATGCGGTCCGGCCGATTCGGGCTGGATCCCCATGCCATACTGGTGTGCATATTCCTGGAAACGGGCATAGTGATTATAGGCCACCAGGTCGGCCAGCGTTTTTCTGAAATCGGCCAGGAAGGCATTGGAAGTTTCCAGGTCATCAACCACATAACCTGCCACAATGGGAAGATATGTCAGCAGGTCGTAGCCCCGGTAGTGCATGAATTCTTCGCCAAACTTGTCAGTCCAGTTCATGCCCCCGCATTCCCAGCTGTCGGTTTCCATGTACTTCAGGGTATTTCCCACATGCTCCCCTGCTGCCTCAAAGATGGGTTCCACCACATCCTGCCAGTAAAAATCAAAGGCTTCTATACTCATATAATCCAGCACACTTCCCTGCCAGTCGTTGCTGGAAGTGGATACATGCGAAGGGGTGCAGGTATACCCGATGCGCAGGATCACCCAATCCCTGGCAGGGGCTTCCCAGTCCAGCTTTCCCTCTGCATCCATCATCGCGGACAGATTGATAATCTCCTTTTGATCCACCCTGTAGGCCTGTTCTTCAAGGTTTTTCGAGTCGTGCCTGTTTCCTAGCAAATAACGGCAGTCTGGCGCCGACCCACCCAGTTCATGGAAGCCCAGTTTAAGGTCCAGGTCTGAAATGCCCTCATGGATTTTATTGGATGCATCAATGGGGAAAGCCAGTACAGCGATATCCTCATAAAAGTCGAAGCGGCTTTCGGGCTGCTTAAGTTGTAAGGACACCTTGTTGTCACCCGAAACCGTAGTCTGCGAATAGGTGAGCTGCTTGGCTGCATACTGCGGACTTACCCTGGGACCTCCCAGGTTCCAACCACTCTGGATGTTAAAGCCCATTTGCAGGCCCAGTCGTTTGGCCTCATCCAGGGCAAAGACAAATAATTCGTTCCAGGGGTCTGAGCCATACAGGGGCCCATCAGGTATATCCCTGTTTCCCCGCTGGTTATGCCCGCCGGCATCAAAGATCATGGCTCCGTGGAAATTCCTGGATTTCATGGCCTCCAGATCCTTGGTGATGGCTGCTTTGTTCACATTGCCGTTGAGCCACCACCACCAGCAATTAACACCACTATTGACTTCTGGATTCTCAAAGTTGTGTTTTACCTGATTAAATAAGTCCTCAGGATTCTCAGTTTTTATTTTTTGGCTGTTGCATCCCAGTAATAATAGACCGAGGGCAATAAATATTGCATATTTCAAGATCAATTTTTCCATTCTTGTCAGGATTCAGAATTGTGGATAATATGCTATTCGATCTTTCCATGTTTATGGCAAAACTCAATAAATTTTAATACCCTTTCAGGACTTACATCATTCTGGATGATATGGGCCGGGGAGATCATATAGCCGCCGCCTTCCCCCAGAATATTAATTTTCTCCATGATATCCTTTTCAAGATCCTCATCGCTGCCCCTGGGAAGCAGGTCCTGCTGATCTATGGCTCCCCAGAAGGAGAAGAGATCCCCAAAGCCATCCTTCATGTCCCGGGGAAGGTGCCCGGGTACATCGGGCTGTACCGGATTAAAAACTTCGAATCCCATTTCACGGATGTCTTGCAATAGCTCACTTACAGCCCCGTCGCAATGCAGAATGGGAATGATGTCAGGTTTTTTATCCTTAAAGCGCTGGATCATTTCTGTGTAAAAGGGCTTGAGTTGTTTCCTGAAGGTATCCGGGTCCATAATCAGGCTCTGCTGGGTGCCAAAATCATCCCCAAACCAGATGGCATCCACCCCCTTATCGATCAGGCGAAGACCTATCTCGGTCTGGAACTCTGCGCAGGCCTTAAACAAAGGAATCACATACTCGGTCTCCATCATCATATCCACCAGCAATTTCTCCATCCCTGCGAGCTGGTGAGCAAGGGAAAACACGGTGACCTCAATGTCCCCGAAAACCAGGTACTTGTCATGATACTTTTTAACCAGGGCCTCTGCATCCCGGTAGCGACCCGGTGCATCCGGATCGGGAAAAGAAAAGCTGTCAATATCTGCTTTACTCTGGGCATGTGCCAGCGGATAGTTGACCACTTCCACGTATATATCTCCCTGGCGCATAAGCATTTGGTATTCATTGTACCAGTGCCCTTTCTCATCGGTCTCGATCTTATAATTATCCGACACTGAGGCCCCCGTCACCACCACATCACTGCCCATGGCTGTGCGTAATTCATTAGCACTGATCCGGTAGGTAACATCTTCATAAAGGTTCTCTGTATAGTGGGCCGGAATACCCAGCTCCTTACTGAAATGGTCAGTTAACTGCCGGCACATCTCAAATTGCAAAGGAACCCGGTCGGCTTTACCGGGGAGTCTCCCAAATGTTTTCAGTACACGCTCTCGTGAATTCATGTATTCCGGTTTTTTTAGTGCCCCATTTCCTCCTTTCAAAGGAATAGATTTCCAGGCTTCAATATGGCTTCAATATAAGACGGTAATTACCATGAATCAATACACAATACGAGCAAGGATTTGCACATTTTGATTGTCGGCTGCAAACTCAATGACAATGGCTCAGGAGCCTACACTCTTCCTGATTTCCGATGGAGAGAGTCCCAGTTTGGCTTTAAAAACCCTGCTGAAGTAGTAGATGGACTGGAAGCCCAATTCATAGCTAATCTCCTTGACGCTTTTATCTGAATATAGCAGCATCTCCTTGGCTCTCAATACTTTCAAATCCAGGTGATACTGTACCGGTGGTACACCTGTGTACTTTTTGAACATCTTCCTGAAATAGGAGTAACCAATGTTGTTCTCCTCCGCGAAAGCCTGGAAGTTGATCTCCGACTCCACATTCTCCCGGATGGAGAAGCAGGCATTCTGAATTATCTTTTCCACACGCTTTCCACTAAAATCTTTCTGTTTATCAAAGGATACGATAAACCCGAGCATTTTCATGATCATACCCGATGCTACCTGCTGATAACCTGGCTTCTCCTCCATCACATAATTAAAGATCTTATAATAGGAATCTATGATCTCCTCGTTTCGACCGATTTCAACCACAGCATTTTTGGAAGTAAACCAGGGGCGACCGAATATCTGGTGGGCAATATGACCTGAAAATCCCACATAGTTCTCCACCCACCCTGTACTTTCCAGGGGTTTATAACGATGCCAGCGACCTGGCTTAGTGAACATTAAAGAGCCGGGCTTCACTTTGAATTTCCCGCTGTGGCTCTCATAGACTCCTTCACCGTTGGTAATGTAATTGATCTGATATTCATTCAGAATACGGCCCTGATCGAAGTTGAAATAGTATCCCGAGGGGTGAGAATTTGGAGGATATACCACACCGGGCACTATCTCCGTCTTTCCTGCACAATTCAGGAACAGTCCCCAGTCTTTGTCCTCCTGGGCCGGATTCAAATATTTAAAAAAGTCTTCCAAGATCAGCAAATTAGAAAAAAGATCTCAACAACGCGCTTAAGCCATGCGCATTTTGTGCAAATGATTGACCAAAATGTCTATTGATGATCGCTTGAATACCCCGTAATTTTGAATTCAAAGCAATCCAGCATGCAGAAAAGACTTGCATTTAAAATGAAGCTCAAACCCGGAGGGAAAGCAGAGTATAAGAAACGGCATGATGAACTATGGCCTGACCTTCATAAACTTCTGAAGGAAACCGGCCTTTCGGAATACAGCATTTTCTTTGATGAAGAAACCCATATACTCTTTGCTTTTCAAAAGCAGGTAGGTGACCAGGGATCACAGGATCTGGGGAAAACAGAGATTGTTCAGCGCTGGTGGGAATACATGGCCGACATCATGGAAACCAATCCCGATAACTCACCTGTATCCACATCCCTGGAAGAGGTGTTTTTCATGGAGTAAGAGAATCCAACATACATAGAAATATGAGTCAATCAGAAAGCATTAATACAGCATTTGAAGCAGCAAAGGAACAGTACGCCACCATTGGTGTGGATGTGGAGGCTGCCATGGGTAAGCTGGATAAATTTCCCATCTCACTGCACTGCTGGCAGGCCGACGATGTGGGAGGCTTTGAAACTCCAGACTCATCTCTGTCCGGAGGAGGGATCCAGGCAACCGGGAACTACCCGTGGAAAGCCACAAATATCCAGGAACACCGCATGGACCTGGAAAAGGCCATGAGCCTGATTCCAGGGAAGCAGCGCCTGAACCTGCATGCCATCTATGGTGACTTCCAGGGGGAGCGGGTGGACCGTAACCAGATTGAACTGAAGCATTTCCAGAGTTGGATCGACTGGGCCAAAGATCAGGGGATAGGCATGGACTTCAATTGCAGTGTATTCTCGCATCCAAAGGCAAGTGACGACCTGACTCTGTCCCATAAGAACAAAGAGATCCGTGATTTCTGGATCGAACACACCAAAAGGTGTCGCGCCATTGGTGCAGAAATGGGAAAGCAACTGGGAAGTCCGTCCATTCACAATATCTGGATCCAGGATGGCTCCAAGGATCTGCCTGTGGATCGTTATACGCACCGCGCCATCCTCAAGGAATCCCTGGATGAAATCTTCACCGAAAAATACAGCCTCGACCATCTGAAGGATGCCATCGAAAGCAAGCTTTTTGGAATCGGACTGGAAGCTATGACCGTTGGAAATTCAGAGTTTTACCTGGCATATGCTGTCGCCAATCAGACCTTGATCTGCCTGGATAGCGGCCACTTCCACCCCACCGAGCAGGTGGGAGATAAAATCTCTTCTGCCCTACTGTTTGTGCCTGAAATCCTGCTTCATGTGACCAGACCCATTCGCTGGGACTCGGACCATGTAGTGACCCTGAATGACGACACCATTCTTATTGCACAGGAGATTGTCAGGTGCAATGCCCTGGACAGGGTGCATATGGGACTCGACTTTTTTGATGCAAGCATCAACCGGATCGGTGCCTATGTGGTAGGTACCCGTGCTGCTCAGCAGGCCATGCTTTTTGCACTTCTGGAGCCTCGGGAATTGCTCCTCAACTATGAAGAGGGAGGACAGTTCTTCGAGCGGCTGGCCATGTTGGAATTACTTAAAACCAAACCCTTTGGAGCTGTCTGGGATTATTACTGTCAAAAGAATGAGGTTCCTGTTGCACAGGATTTTATTACTGACATTCAGCAATATGAGAAAGATGTACTGAGCAAACGATTATAAGTAGTAGCTTTAAAGAAATGAAAAACACCGTTCTGATAATATTCTTGTTCTCATTCTTTATTTCATGCAGTAAAAGAATTGAAAAACCTAACATCGTATTTGTTTTTGCCGATCAATGGCGAGCACAATCAACGGGGTATGCCGGTAATCCAGATGTTAAAACTCCCAATCTTGACAAGCTTGCTTTGGAAGGCGTATGTTTTTCTAATGCAGTTTCAACCAGTCCAGTATGCACACCATATCGAGCTATGTTGCTCACAGGGAAATATGTATTGAAAAATGGAATGTTTATGAATGATGTTTCACTTGAGCCTGACTCCGAGAGTTTTGCGAAATTATTTAAACGACAGGGCTACCATACTGCTTATATTGGGAAATGGCACCTTGATGGGAATGGACGCTCATCATTTATACCAAAAGAAAGGCGACAGGGCTTCGACTATTGGAAGGTCTTAGAGTGTTCTCATAGTTATAATAACTCAAAATACTGGGGAAATGATAACGAGTTGCATACCTGGGAAGCTTACGATGCAGAAGCTCAAACGAAGGATGCAATTGCCTATATCGAAAAACATTCGAAAGATGAAAATCCCTTTTGCCTGATGCTTTCCTGGGGACCACCTCATGCTCCCTATAAAACGGCACCTAAAGAATTCCAGGATTTATATGAAAATATGGATTTACAGGTAAGGCCAAACGTGCCTGAAGATTTAATTGAAGAAACAAAAGCCATATTAAAAGGGTATTATGCCCATTGTTCAGCACTTGACAGCTATATCGGACAATTACAGGAGGCTATCAGGCGAAGTAATATTGAAGACAATACCATCTTTGTTTTTACTTCAGACCATGGAGATATGATTAATAGTCATGGTCAAATGAAGAAGCAAAGACTATATGAAGAATCGGCTAAAGTACCTTTCATTATTAAATATCCGGCATTACTGGGGAAAGAGGGAATGAAAAGTGATTTCCTGTTAAACACATTGGATATATTGCCTACTGTTTTGGGAATGTCGGGTTTGATTGTTCCTGATGGTTTAGATGGAGAAGATATAACCGAGGTAATTCTTGGCAACAGAGAGGATGATCGCTTAGCTGCTCTTGTGGCATGTGTTCAACCTTTTGGTCAATGGTCCAGAGATCGTGGCGGGAGAGAATTCAGAGGTATCATAACAAAAAATTATACCTATGCTCAAGATTTATCAGGTAATTGGTTGCTCTTTGATAATGTGGCCGATCCATACCAGTTAAATAATCTTATTGGAAATCCATCTTTTGACAAAATTTCAAAGAACTTAGAAGAATTGCTTTCCATGGAGCTCAAACGTCTGGAGGATGATTTTTTACCAGGACCATCCTATTTAAAAAAGTTTAGACATAAGGTTGATTCAACCGGAACTGTACCCTATAAAAACTGATTTCAAGTAATGCCCAACTGCCCCAAACAAAGAGCCGCTATCTTCTTATCGTTCAAAAGTTCGCTATGGTAAATTGGAAAAAACTACAGAACGGCTCTGATATTCGTGGAGTTGCGCTGGAAGGCGTCAGGGATGAGAAGGTAAACCTTAGCGGAAATGTTGCCATGAAGTTGGGACAGGCCTTTGCTGCATGGTTGGAAATAAATGCTCAGGGCCTAAAAAAAGTAGCTGTAGGTACAGATTCAAGGATATCAGGCAAGAAGTTGAAAAAGGCATTTATCGACGGGCTGTCAATTTCTGGTTTTGATGTACTCGATTGTGGACTTGCCTCAACACCAGCCATGTTTATGACCACCATCGATGAAAATATCGGAGTTGAAGGAGGTGTTATGCTTACTGCAAGTCACCTGCCTTTTAACCGGAACGGTATGAAATTTTTCACCGAAAAAGGTGGTTTTGACAAGGGCAACGTTTCAGATCTTCTTCAGATCGCGGCCAGGGAGGATTTCATTGTGACCGAATCAAAAGGCAGCGTACAAAAAATCGATTTCATCTCTGAATATGCAAATTTCCTTGTAGAAACCATTCGCAAAGGAGTGAATGACCCTGTTCAGTACAACACTCCCCTGGCCGGACTCATAATCATAGTGAACGCAGGCAATGGAGCGGGTGGATTCTTTGCAGGGAAAGTCCTTGAACCCCTGGGCGCTAATATTTCAGGAAGTCAGTTCCTGAATCCAGATGGGCGCTTTCCAAACCATGTGCCCAATCCGGAAGATGCAAAGGCTATGGAATCAATTTGCTCTGCAGTAATTCGGGAAAAAGCTGACCTGGGAATTATATTTGACACGGATGTGGACCGGGCAGCCATTGTGGATGCTGAGGGAAATGCAATCAACCGTAACAACCTGATTGCTCTTATTTCATCCATTATCCTTGAAGAACACCCAGGTTCGGTCATCGTTACTGATTCCATCACCTCATCCGGACTCAACTGGTTTATTACCAAACACCTTAAAGGTGTTCACCATCGATTTAAAAGGGGCTACAAGAATGTGATCAATGAATCGATGCAACTCAATGCAGAGGGAGTGGAATCGTGGCTGGCCATAGAGACCTCGGGCCATGCTGCTCTGAAGGAGAATCATTTCCTTGATGACGGAGCCTACCTGGTTGCCAAACTTCTGATCCAGATGGCGAAATTGAAACAGAAGGGTCAAACGCTCAGCGGCCTCATAGAAACCCTGCCCCATCCCCTTGAAGAAGGAGAGTTCAGACTTAATATCCGGACCAAAGAATACGGAAGTTATGGAAAAGAGGTCCTGAAACAACTGGCCGAATTGATCGAAAAGGAAAGGGACTGGTCGCCCGAAGAGCCCAATTACGAAGGGATCAGGGTAAATTGTACCGGTGATAATGAAAAGGGTTGGTTCATGCTCCGGATGTCCCTTCACGATCCGGTCATGCCTCTTAACGTGGAGTCAAATGCCCATGGAGGTGTTAAAGCAATCGCCAGTCGTCTGCAAAAGCTGCTCAGAACATTTGAACATCTTCGACTTGATGCGCTGGATGGAGCCTGATTAATAAGCCCCGTACTCAAAGGCTGCCTCATACATGGCCAGTATATTTTCAGGAGGTACACCTGCCTGGATGTTGTGTACATTGTTAAAGACATAGCCTCCACCCGCTTTGAAAGCCTCCATATTTGCCCTAACATTGGATTTAACCTCCTCAGGGGAAACAAAGGGCAAGATATGCTGGGAATCAATCCCTCCCCCCCAGAAAACGAGCTCTTTACCAAAACGCTTTTTCAGGAATTCCGGGTCCATACCCTGCGCCGTGATTTGTACCGGGTTAAGGATATCAATTCCATTGTCCATCAAATCAGGAATGTACTCCACCACCGCACCACAGCTATGGTACCAGATTTTTGCTGAGCTCAGGGATTTGATATGCTGAACCAGCTTTTTTTGCCTGGGCTTCACCACCGAACGGTAAAACTCAGGTGGGAATAGGGGCCCATTTTGTCCCGCCAGGTCATCCCCTATCATCACCACATCAATGATATCGCCTATCTCCTTCATAAAGCCTGTGAAATAGTCGATCCAGAACTTTAATACTCTGTCCAGCAGTGCCTCGCAAAATGAGGGATTCTCCATCATATCCATAAACCATCTTTCAAGTCCCCTCATATACCAGCAGGTCTCATATACCACCCCTCCAATCCCCGTTGAGACAGCATAGGGTGTATTTTCCCGGATCTTTAGCACCTCTTCCCTGACCCCCTTGTAGCGGGAAGGATCGGATCCGTCGGGAAAAGGATAGGATGCAATATCTTCCAGAGTAGCTTCTGCAAGGGGATGGTGTGTGATATCCATGTAGAGTTGCTGCTTGTCCGGCATGGACCAAACTACCCCGAATTCATCCCTGAGGTCGTGCCAGAGCTCTCCCTTACGGAAATTTTGACGGATGGTCCCGTCAAAACTATCCGGCCCTTTCGCTGTCACGTAACGGAAATCCACTTTGAGCAAAGCCAGGATCTCTTCGCTGGGCCTGACCAGTTGCTGTACCGGATCGAGCATCACGATCTCCTCATCCTTTCCCAGGTAGCTGAGCAGGTCCATGTAGGCTTTCTTATGGATCCCCGATTGAAATCCACCCAGATCGATGGGGACCCGGTCAGGGGTCTGAAAATTGAGGGCTGCAAGAACCCTGTCCCGGGAAGTCATCTGCTCGATGGTGTCCATCCTCTATCTTGTTTAATGTAACGGTCGTATATATGCCTCGGAACTACCTTTTTGCCACGCTCCTGCGGTAGTTTTCCACCTCCCACTTATCAATAAAGCTGATCTGATCTCCGGTCATGAATTGGGGACCTCCAAACTGTTCTGACAGGTAAGAGATCTTCATCATATCTGTGAACACCTCCAGTACTGTCTGAATGGACTTCCCATTCTCTTCAACGATAATCAGTCCCCCCTTCTCTTCCACTATTACTTTTGGATAATAGCCGAAGGCCTTTTCAAATTCCTCAAATCTTTTCTCTGCCTCTATCCCCTTCACTCCTTCTTCCAGAAACAGGTAGTTGGATTTGCAGTAAACAATAATATCCGGGGTGAAGGGCCTGCTGATCATCTGGTATTGATCCTTGCTCGTAGAGAAATGATCCGAAAGCGGACTTCTGAAGGCCTTTGACACCAGGTTCCTGGCAGCAAAATGTTCAGACACAATTAATGCCAGCTCTGATTGATATTCTACCATCTTTCCTGGAGGAAGCTCCAGATCCTTTCCTTCTCTGATCCTGGATTCAATGGAATCGTAAATACCTTTCACTTCAGTGGAACTGCTGGCTCCCACAAAGATCCCGTGATTTTGCAGGAATATGATTTTTGGACCGAATCCATAACGCTGTCGATAGGTGCGGATCTGTGCCTGAAGTTTCTTGAACAGGATATAGCCCGGATCGGTGTACTCCACATATAGGGCTTCATTTCCGAACCGTTCTTCAACCTCTTGCTGTGCATCGTTGGCACACATCATGGCATTGGTAATGGTAGGGTGGGTATGGACGACATAGGTATAGTCGATCAGGTTATGCAAAGAAGTTTCCACCGATGGACGCAAATTCTCCGGGGAGATGATGGCTTTTTGCATATCACTTTTAACCTGCTCTTCCCTTAGAACTGAATCCTTACTGTAAGTATTCTCCTCAATTTCCCCCAACTTTTGCCTGGAGAGGCATACAAATCCGCTTTCCCCGATACCTGCCAGGGGGATCCCGCTGGCCTTAATCCAAATCTGCTCATCATCTTTGAAGGATGTATTTCCTCCCCCGGCAATCACATAGGCAGGATCACTCCCGTAGTGCCTGGAGATTTCGATCAATTGTTGAATATCACTCATTCTAATAAGTGCGTGTCTATAATGAATTCCCAATGCCCACCAGAAATACGGAGAGCAGAATCACTGTAATACCAGCAATGATAGTCCACTTTGTTTTCCTGGCAACACCTCTCCATTCCTTACGGTATATCCCCCACATATTTGCCGTCAGGATGATGGTAGACATGTGAAGAATCCAGGAGCTTGCTCCATTTCCCAGTTTACTTTCACCCATCCCGTAAAAAAAGAACTGAAGGAACCATGTAGTACCGGCCAATGCTGAGAACATTAGATTCCTGACGATGGGAGAATTTTTGTTAACAAAGTCGCCATAGGACTTATTCTTAATGCTTAAGATGGTGGTCCATATTAAATTGGTGCTTAGTCCACCCCAAAGAATCACAACGAAAGTTACGTTATTCTGGAAAAGTGGATTGCACCCGGTAGCGACAGCGGCCTCTGCCATGGGCTTTCCTGCTTCGATACCAAAATTAAAAAATGAACTTAGGATGCCTGACAGCACAGCAATGATAAGCCCTTTCACCAGGCTGAACTCCGGTACACTGGCCTTTTGAGCTTCCTTTGAGAGCTCACGTTCTTTCATCATACCTGCTTTTCCCGAAATGGCAATACCAATAAGACAAACAAGTACACCCAGGAGCACCAGCTGACCTCCCTGGGTGCCCATCATATCCGTAAAAGATATTTTTCCCTCTGTGGGATTGATATTATAATAAATGGAAGGCACTATGGCCCCAAAAGCCGCACAGAATCCAAGCACCACCGAGTTTCCCAGAGACATGCCCAGGTACCTGACTCCCAAGCCATATGAAAGTCCTCCAATACCCCAGAGCAAACCCATGAGAAAGGTGAAATAGAAGATCTGTCTGGAGCTTGCCGCAATAATTTCAGCGAATCCCGGAACTGTCAACCAGGCTGCGAGAGGGGGTACGATCAACCAGGAAAATAGCCCTCCAACTATCCAGTAACTTTCCCAGGCCCATCCCCTGACCTTATTGAAAGGCATGTAAAAACTTCCTGATGCAATCCCTCCAATGGAGTGGTACAGTACTCCCAACAATGCTTGCATATGCTACGT
>CAYWGP010000159.1:0-4766 GCA_964458155.1 uncultured Bacteroides sp. | reverse complement strand
AACTAAAAACCTGGTTGCTTGCACGCCTTGCATGGATGGACGATCAGTGGTTGGATAAGGGGAACTGTAACATCCAGGCACCCACAGATATAAGTCTTTCAAGTAATATCATTCCTGAGAATGAGCCCGTTGGAACAGTCATTGGAGTTTTGAGCACCACCGATCCGGATAGCGATTCACATACATATTCCTTTGTGTCGGGAGAGGGTGATAATGACAATGCCAGTTTTACCCTGTTTAACAACTTTCTCATGAGCGCTCTGGTCTTTGACTACCAGACGCAAAATACCTTCTCAATCAGGCTTGAAACCACGGATGAAAGCGACGAGAGCTTTGAAAAGATATTTGAAATAGTTGTTTCAAGCACCGTATCTACAGAAAACAAGATAGCCGGGGAAGTGACATTTGCACTTTATCCAAATCCAAGTACAGATCATATTCAAATCATGTCCACAGCCACTGGTGGTAAATCTTTACATGTGCAGCTCTTCGATATGTCAGGGAAAGTACTGCAAACTTATGCCGGTCAGCTGCAGGATATAAATTCAAGTCTGTCCAGCGACTCAAGAGCTCTTGGTAAAGGGGTGTACTTTGTAAGAATAAGTATTGAAGGACAAAGCACTACAAATAAGTTCATCAAGCTTTAGGCCTGGAATAAAGGAATATCAGGATGGCGACAAAAAAGAACAATTGGATATTATTTTTGGTGTCAATACTGGTATCCACTCTCAGCCTTTCAGCCCAGGAATATTCAAGCGGTGATGCCGATATTGATAAGCAAAGACTTGAGGTTCAGGAGGAAAAGACAAGTGAAGCGAATTATCGGGAACGTGTTTTAATGCTGTACATGTGGATGGGTGCACTGCAGAATCAGGGAGCCAGTACACGCCCGTATTTTGATTTGGACACCAGGTACTACGAACTGCAGTCAAAAGTGAATAATCAAACAGGCCGTGACTATGAAAAGTCTATGGTTCAACTGTGCCGGACCATTGATGAAGGCTATGCACAAATGGAACTGATACAGAAGGAACTGACTGAAAAAGGACCAATGTTTACTGCCTTTGAAGGAGAAACTGAAGTGAGGGGTGGTGATTTATCCGCCGACTGGCCCATGTTTCAAGCCAACAAACATAACAATGGTTCTACGGCAGCTCCGGGTCCCAGTTATGGACGCGAACTCTGGAAGTATCCAGTGGGCCTGGGATGGTACGCGCGACCGGTCATTGAAGGTGATAAGGTATATGTGGCTTCTCCGGGTATGAGGGTTACCTCCTTTTGTCTGGATATGGAAACGGGTGATGAAATATGGAAATCATCACAGACCCATCCCCTGTTCGGCATTTACAAATACCCCGGTATTGCTTCCACTCCGCTGTTGACAAATGATCAGGTCGTATTGCGCGAACTGAATTCACATGGCGGGAATGAAGGTCAGGCGCGAAATCTTGTTTACCTGGATAAAGAGACTGGAAAAACAGAAGCACGCCGCTATGCCGGACATATTGACTATCGCACGCGTATTGCAGCCCTTACAGGGAATGAAGATGTAGTGGTCTATCCCTTTGGGGTACATGACATATATTCTTATCCGGCCATCTGCCAGAATTTAAACAGGTTGATATGCGCCGATGCTCAGAATACAGAGAAGCGTTGGGATTTTAATGTGGGAGATATTGATGCGCTGGCCGAACCGCTTATCTCGGGTGATAAGGTATTCCAGGGCACCATGGAAGGATATGTATACGCCCTGAATCTGGATGGAGGGATGAATGAGAAACGCATTGCATGGAAGTTTAAGGCCGTGGGATCGGTTAACAGTTCCGTAGAGGCAGTGGATGGGAAAGTCTGTTTCGGTGCAAACGGAGGTAGTGTGTACTGCCTGAACGAAGCGGATGGAAAGCTTATCTGGGAATTTGAAGTGGAACACCCGCATGGGGGTGCAAGAAAGCAGTTTACGACTCCGCTTACCCATGGGGGGCATGTTTACGTGGGTGGAGCGGATAAACACCTGTATTGCCTCAGCAAATCCGACGGCAGCCTGATTTGGAAGATTGAAGCAGATGACTGGATTCGTTCCAGGCCCCATGTGGATGATAAGAATATCCATTTTGCCACCATAAGCGGAAGACTGTACAATGTAAGTCCTCATGGGAAAATACGGTGGGATCAGAAGCTAAGTGAACATGCCATTTATGCTGATCTTGCTGGTAAGGATGATAAATTGCTGATTAGCGATAGTAATCTGATGTTATACTGTTTGAACAGCAAGGGGAAAAGAATCTGGGAGAAGAGTATTCTATGCTCCTTTACTAATGAGAAAGGGGAACGAATATTCACCGACCAGCTCTCCGGGGGGACTTTTTATCAAAGTAAACCAACGGCTGCGGCCGGTAAGCTGGTTTTCGGCACTCCCAGTGGTTTCTTGTATTCCGTAGATGCGGAGACAGGCGAGGAGAACTGGAAATTTGAAATGGGAGGAGCCATCTCGGTGGGAGCTGCCCTTGCAGATGGAAAAGTCTATGCCGGTCAACAGGGTGGAGAACGCTTTTTTTATTGTCTGGATGCAGAAACAGGTGAGCTGGTCTGGAAACAGACCATCCCCGGAGGATGGGTATGGGGTTCAGCCACGGTGGATGATGGCCTGGTCTATGTACCTACGGTAAATGGCTATGCGCTTTGTTTAGATGGCCAAACAGGACATATAGTATGGATGTACCCCACTGCCAAGTCCGTACCTGCCGAACCCGCCATCGACGGCGATCTGGTCTATTTTGGCTCCTGGAGCAGGTCTTTGTATGCATTTGATAAAAAGACCGGGGAAATCGCCTGGAAAGAAAATGGGATAGGTCTCGATTCGGGTACTTTAATTGCCGAGAAGGGAAAAATATACCTGCCACACCACTCCAATATATTCATGTACTTTGATGCCAGAAGCGGGGAACTTCTGAGTAAGGGGAACACAAATGAGGAAGAAAAAGGTCTTTATTCAAACTTTAACGCCAGCCCGGCCTTTGTAGATGGGATGGCCTTCTTCTCTGCTCGTGTGGGCATTGGTCTGGTGGGTGTACCCCTTGCCAGCAAGGTATATTGTGTTAATCCTGAAACAGGAAGAATAAACTGGACCTTCCCCGACGGAGGGGGATTATCGGCTCCGGCTCTGGCCAGTGGCCGTGTATACATTGCTTCAGGCAACACGCCCTTCTTCTATTGTCTTGATCAAAAAACGGGAAAAGCTCACTGGATCTTTAAACTCGGGCAACGGGTAGAGGAGTCTACCCTGTGCATTTACCGAAACATGGTTTATGTACTTTCTGCCGATGGCTATGTTCATGCCATTGAATAGTTCGGATTTAATTCCGGCTGTAACCCTGCTCCCTGATCCGGGATAACAAAGATTTCATTTTTGAGGCAATATGGGGATTATCCATAAGAACATTTTGCTTTTCACCCGGATCTTCACTCAAATTGAACAGCATCTCATTAACCTCTTCAAGCCTTTCACCGAAAAGCCACCTGGGATCAGGATCGGGGACAATTCCTTCAATATACTTCCAGGATCCCACCCTCAAAGAAGTGATACCCTCGAAACTGGTCAGGACCATGTTTTCCCTCAGAGGGCCTTCCAAGTCCTGACCCATCCATGCGGGAAGGACATTATAACTGTCCTCTGCACAGCTGCTCTTATCTGGCAGCTCTGCCCCGAGTATGGATGAAAGGCTGGCATAGGTATCCACAAGACTGATCATAGCATCGCATCTTGTACCCGGGGGAATCCGACCGGGCCATCGGATTATGTAGGGTACCCTGAAGCCTCCTTCCCAAACGGTAAGTTTTGTGCCTCTCAGATCGCCATTGATCCTTAAGCCTGCTTCAATGGCTTCCTCGGCACCGGCCGGATGCCCCCCGTTATCCGATGTAAAAAGCACCAGGGTATTCTCGCTAAAACCATGTTCATCAAGTGCTTTCAGTATCTCCCCCACCGAATAATCCAGTTCCTGGATAAAATCCCCATAGGCTCCTCCTCCACTTGAGCCTTCAAACACGGGGGAGGTAATATGGGGTGAATGTATGGCTGATTGGGCAAAATATAAAAAGAAAGGTTTTTTGTCTGATTGCTCACCTATCCAATCCACTGCTTTCCGGGTGATGACCGACATTTCCATTGAGTCTGTACGATAGGGAGCCGGAATTCCGAGCATTTTGTTTCCCAGCCAGTTGTATTCAGGGTGGCGCTGTTCCGGAGGAAGATCCTCCATCTTTGCAAGCATGCCAAAGATCTTATCATTCTCAACCCATGCTCCTACAATATCACCATGGTTTGTGGGAATGCCCCAATGATAATCAAATCCCAGGTCCAGTGGGCCGGGCGTAAGAGATTTGTAATAATCGGTTTTCTCATTCTGGTAGCCCAGGTGCCATTTCCCGATTGCTGCAGTATGATAGCCTGCGTCCTTGAGCATGGATGCTAAAGTTTCCCTGTCCTGACTTATGTGCAAAGACGATCTGGCTCCGCACACTCCATATTCCATGCCTGTTCTCCAGTCATACCTGCCCGTAAGAAGGCCATAGCGGGTGGGAGAACAGACCGAAGAAGGGGTGTATGCATTGGTGAAAAGTCTGCCTTCCCCTGCCAGACCATCAATGGAAGGAGTTCGAACAACGCTCTGCTTTGCTCCATACACACCCACGGAGCCATAACCCAGATCATCAGCCAGTATGATAACGATATTTGGCCGGTCCTTTTCATCCACTTTCTCGCCAGC
>CAYWGP010000158.1:0-8347 GCA_964458155.1 uncultured Bacteroides sp. | reverse complement strand
CCAGTTGAACCTGCTTGTAATGTGCTTTCAAAGTGGATGATTCAGCATCAGTTTCGGGGTGGTTGGCCCTCAGGATCAAGTCATTTCTAAGCAACACAAGTTTACTGATAACATCATCGAATCTGTCCTCGGAAAGATCATCGGAATAGTGCCTGTAAGAGAAACACTCCTGTAATAAGTCAAATGCAAACCTGTTAATATCTTTCTTCAGTATCCTGATGCTGGCCATGGGTGATGTTTTTTAATATACCCAAAAGTAAGTATTATTTCAATTGCCTGTAGTATACAAAGCGATGATCTGTCAATAAATCAGGATGAAAGATCCCGATCAGATCTGCCAGGATCAGGTCCGGCCTGACTGTACCCGACTCCCAGTAATCATTCCCTCCGGCAGAGTTGGTGCGGGCATTATTATTATATACTTGTTCCCTTTTAAGCACTTTGAGATCACCTAAACGAGCATCCAGCTGCCTGATATCCTCCAGGCTGCCTGCTGCCCCCGGATTGATCCAGACATCAGCATTTACAGCGCGCAGATAGACCGATTCCAGATCAAGTGGAAGCGCCTGGCTTGAAGGATTATCGCTCCAGAGAAAATCACCTCCTGCGTCCTTAATAAACTTTGCAGCAAAACTCTTCCCCCCTGCCATATACCAGGTATCCTTCCATGGAAGACCGTTCAGCACCTGTGGCCGGGGCATGAGGCCTGCAGCAAGTTCCGACAGAGCACAGTAGGAAGAATCAATTTGGTCAAAGTAGAGTGAGGCCTGCGCCTCCTTATCATAAAAGAGAGAGAAAAACCTGATCCATTCTGCTTTTCCCAGAGGATGGTTTTCCAGGTATTCGCCACAAAATACAGCAGGAATTCCCAGGTCTGTGAGCTTTTCCAGTACAGTCATCACATTCCCCTCCACTCCGTAAAGGAAGAGCACATCGGGCTTAAGCTTTATTATAGTCTCAAAATCCAAGCCCTGGCCGTAACCTACATCCTTCACCTTTCCTGATTCAATACCCTGTCTGATGTCCGGGCTATACACAAAATCACTGCCTGAAAGTCCAACAATCGAAGAAGCAGATCCCAGCTGATCAATCATGGCCACATGGGTTGTTGAGAGAGCAATTACCCGCTTTACGGGAGTTTTAATAAATGGAAGGCCAGCTAAAGAGTCCGGGAGCAATCCTTGATTTTCCGCAAGCATATAGGTAAAGATCACATCCTTGCTTTGCTGCCAGGGGTCTAAGACCTCGATCCGGGTATAAGATCCCCTGTCATAAATCCTGTAACCTGAAGCATAACGCGAATATAAATTGTGTGTGGATCCGTCGCTTCCAAAATTGGTGCCCTGGTCGGGACTTCCGGAGCAAGCACTGATCAGCAGTGCTGAAGCAAGCAATAAATGGATTAATTTCATTGCCCCACTACTAATAATTTATGGTGCTCCTGATAATCATCGTATCCGATCTGAACAAGGTAAATACCAGGTGAAAGTGAAGAGCACTGAATCTCCGCACGTCCTTCTCCATCCAGTTGTCCCCGCATTAGCTGGGTTCCTGAAAGACTTATAATGCTGTAATATCCTGGGCCATAAAAAGATTCTTTTGATGTAATATAGAATCTTTTCTGAGCCGGGTTTGGAAAAACCTTGAATTGTTTCCCGGTGGATACTTTTATAGCTTCACTGGACGAAGGATTGTATCCTCCCAGACTTAAGACCCCCGAATTAACAGGGTCGAGCCAGGGCTTCAGAGCATTGCCCTTTGCCTCCTCATGATCCCAGGCCATTCCAAACTGAGTAAAAAAATCGTCATAATTAGGGGCTAGACTATAGATCACACGATCCGTTTCACTGTCGTACCCTACGGAATCACCACAGGCAGCAACTCCACCGCTCAGGGTGCCAATTACCTTGCGGGCTTGATTAAAAAGCGGTCCACCTGAGGATCCCCCCTCGGTAGTACCCACATCCCACCTTTTGACCCACCAGTAGGAGTAGTAGTGATAATCCTCCAGACCGGAATATGGCACATCGCTCTGTGTAAGCGGGATAGATGGAATATCATCATCTATTGAGATTTTCTTTACATCCCCGAAAGGATGGTGAATGCTTGCAGTAGCACTGGTCTGAAACTGGGTCCGGTCCCAACCAGCATAGTAAACTCCAAAAGATGCAGGTGGATTGGCAGAGAGTCTGATCAGGCTGAAATCAAGGCTGTCTCCGACAGAAATCAATTGCGCTCCTGCAATGGACATATCAAGAGGTCCGTCCTCCCCGAAACACGCTTCACTTTCATAGTTAAACTGGAAGACTGACACGTCAGCCAGATCCTGATTCTCATCGTTCAGGCAATGTTCGGCAGTTAAGATATAGGGAGTGCCATCATAGGCTGTGTTATTGACAAGGACCCCGGTGCACCAGGAGCTGGTTGTATAAATCCTTACCACCGAGGGTTTAATCCTCCACCAGGGATCTCCTTCCTCACAGTTCACATCAATTTCACAGGCCTGTGAACAACCAAATTGGCCGGCTGGACAATCATCTGCTGCAGTGTGTAAAGCGGAATTAAGAAAGGCATGGGAGAGCGATACCAGCTCAAGTTCACCAAAACCGGCTATAACTTTCGGCACCTGCATCTCAATCACCAGTTCCTCACCGGATAGATGCCCCACAGGTAAAACTCCGGAAGCCTTGTTATTTTCGGAAGTAAAAGCACCTTTTACCTGTTGAAGAGCGGGATCATAAACAAACAGTTTTACGCCTGGCAGAAGCGCGTACTTCCCAAAAACAAGTCCAAGGGAATAGGCCCCGGGTGACAATACATGTATCCGCCATACCCTGACATCTCCTTCATTGCTCCAGCTGCCATGGGTCTCAGGAGAGAGATTCACAGGACGCACTATTGCAAAACGCAGAGCTTTGGAATTACTCACCCTGTTCAGTTCCAGTTCAGCTTCTATCTCATAGGGATCCGGGGGAGCCAGAACATACATTGTTTCTGATGCCTTCAAGTGCTTTTTAATTCCCAGAGGTTTCCCCGGAGACTGTAACTGAGCACTTAGCACATGGCTTCCTGCAATGCTTAACAAGAGCCCCAGGGTCAATATGGACAAGGATCTATGCTTCATAAAGCTTAAAAGTATAGAATAAAAGCTAAAGGAGAAATATTTTTAACTTTGTTCTAAAGAGATTCAGATGACCCCGGAGCAGGCCAGACCAAGGATTGAAGATCTAAGGAGAGCACTACAGCAGCACAACTATAATTACTACGTAAAATCGGAACCAAGTATTTCGGATTTTGAATATGACCTCTTAATTAACGAACTGCAGATCCTCGAAACCAAATTTCCGGAATTTGATGACATTAACTCTCCCAGCCGCAGGGTGGGAAGTGACCTGAACAGGGAATTTGAGTCGGTCAATCACCGCTACCCGATGCTTTCGCTTGGGAATACTTATAACAAAGAGGAGCTCAGAGAATTTGATCAGCGGGTACAAAAGGTAGTTGGAGAGGATTATGCCTATTTCTGCGAGCTTAAATATGATGGAGTGGCAGTTGCACTGACTTACCGGAACGGGAGTCTTTACCAGGCGCTGACAAGGGGCGATGGCACAAGAGGAGATGATGTAACTCACAATATACGTACCATAAGGAGCATTCCCCTGAGGCTCCGGGGCGACAGTTTCCCTCCTGAGTTCGAGATCAGGGGTGAAGTCATTCTGCCTGCTGAAGGATTTACAGAGTTGAATTCTGACCGCGAAAAGAAAGGTGAGCCCCCCTTTGCCAATCCCAGAAATGCTGCTTCGGGAACTTTGAAGATGCAAAACTCGTCGCTGGTTGCCAGGCGGCCCCTGGATTGCCTTTTCTACTATATCCCAGGGGAACAGGAGCTGTTCCGGACCCAGCATGAAAGTCTTGAAGCGGCCCGTTCATGGGGATTCAAAGTGCCGGAATACGGCATGCTGGCTCCTTCGATTGATGAAGTATTTGATTTTATTGATCGCCGGGAAAAGGAACGTGACTTGCTCCCCTTTGAAATTGACGGTGTGGTGATCAAGGTTGATTCCATCCAGCTTCAGCGTCAGCTTGGCTTTACAGCCAAGACACCACGATGGGCTATCTCCTATAAATTCAGAGCTGAGCAGGCAACATCCCGCTTGCTTTCCATAGATTTCCAGGTAGGACGAACAGGTGCTGTCACCCCTGTTGCAAACCTGGAACCGGTGCAGCTGGCCGGAACTAAAGTTAAGAGGGCTTCCCTGCACAATGCAGACCAGATTGCTTTGCTGGATATACGGATTGGAGACTATGTATACGTGGAGAAAGGTGGAGAAATAATTCCGAAGATTGTAGGGGTGGATAAAAAGCAAAGGAAGGAGCAAAATGAGGCTTTTCAATTTATCTCCAACTGTCCCGAGTGCAGCACCCAATTAATCAGGGCCGGGGATGAAGCAGCACACTACTGTCCCAACTTCGGAGCATGCCCTCCACAGATTAAAGGTCGCATCGAACACTTTATCAGCAGGAAAGCCATGGAGATCAATGCTGCGGAGGCCACCATTGATCTGCTTTTCAGAGAGGGACTTGTGAAGGATGCATCCGATCTTTACACACTCGAGTTCCAGCAGGTCAGGAACCTGGAAAGATTTGGGGAAAAATCGGCCAACAGGCTCCTGCAGAGCATCCAGTTATCCAAAGAGGTTCCCTTTCCCCGCGTCCTTTATGCGTTGGGGATCAGGTATGTGGGAGAGACTGTGGCCAGGAAGCTGGCTGAAGCATTTCTGGGTATGGACCGCCTTATGGAAGCTGATAGGGAAAACCTGGAGCAGGTGGATGAAATTGGTGAACGTATTTCTGAGTCGCTCCTCTCCTACTTTAGTAATGAGCTAAACCAGCAATTTATCGGCCGCTTAAAAGCAGCAGGTCTGAGGATGGAGATGCAGGCCACCAGAGACCTGATCAGTGAAACGCTGGCAGGCAAAACATTTGTGATCTCAGGAATCTTCCATCTACACTCCCGGGGAGAGCTTAAAGATATGATCCTGAAACATGGAGGCAAAAACAGTGCATCCATCAGTGCCAGAACCGATTACATTCTGGCAGGAGAAAATATGGGGCCCAGTAAATATCAGAAAGCTCAGAAACTGGAAATTCCCATTATCACGGAAGAACAGTTCCTGGCCATATTGGCTCTTTAACATTCAATATTAATTGTATTTTTACGTACATGGCAGGCTTTAGAGAATCAATAGGAAAAAGGGTACTGAAAAACAAACTTAAAAGTTTCCACAGAGAGACCCGCGTATATAATTTTGAGACTGCTCAATCGGCAGTTATTTTATTTGATGCCCTCAAAGAAAATGCCTTTAAAATCATCTGGGAGTTCCGTGGATTCCTGAAAAATAAGGGAGTAAACTGCACCATTTACGGCTACGTAAACCAGAAAGAAGTTCCCCCTGATATGTTGTTCTGGAAAGACCTGTATATTTTTAACAGGAGCAATTTAAACTGGTTTTTGCAGCCACGTGGTGAGGCTGTAGAGCTATTCAGAAAAGAAAATCCGGATATTTTGATTGACTTTAACACCACTTACCGGCTTGAAAATCGATTTCTGGTCGAACTCTCTCCGGCCAGCTTCAAAATTGGTTGCTTTACGGAAGAGAAAAATGATTATGACCTGATGATTAAACTTCCGGACGATAACGGTATGGCTTACCTTTCAGAGCAATTCAAGCATTATATTGCCATGCTGAACCCGGGAAACGAATGATAACTATGGCTGGAACAGATCTATTCAGAGGTACTGGAGTTGCGATGATCACACCCTTTCAACAAAATGGCGAGGTGGATTACGACCGCTTGATTATGCATACCGGCAGGCTCATTGAGCAGGGTTGCGGATACCTTGTGGTGCTGGGAACCACAGCAGAAACCCCATGTCTTTCCTCCAAAGAAAAAGCGGATGTGGTAAGTTGTGTCGTTGAAGCCTGTGCTGGAAGAGTACCTGTAATGCTGGGGCTGGGTGGGAATGACACTCGCTCTGTGATCGAAGCAATAAAAAAAACAGATACCAGGGAGATCCAGGGATTTCTCAGTGTCTCTCCTTATTATAATAAACCTTCCCAGGAAGGAATATACCAGCACTATGCTGCTATAGCCTCCCTCAGCGAGTTACCGGTAATGCTTTACAATGTTCCCGGGAGAACAGGCTCAAATATTTCTGCTGAAACTGTTCTGCGTCTTGCTGCTGATTTTGAAGGAAGTATAATTGGGATAAAAGAAGCATCGGGCAATTTTGAACAGGTGATGGAGATAATTCGAAAGCGCCCCAGGGGATTCCTGATAGTATCAGGCGACGATGCCATCACTCTTCCCATGATTGCTTCAGGTGGCGACGGGGCCATAAGTGTCATTGGCAATGCCTATCCCGCATTGACCTCCCTGATGGTAGCTGCAGCCCTGGATGCTTCCTATCTTAAAGCACGTGAGCTGCACTACAAGCTGTTCCCCATGATGAGAGCTATCTTCAAAGAGGGGAATCCAGCCGGGGTTAAAGCTGCCATGGAAATACAGGGCTGGATAGACAATGTATTGCGTCTCCCCTTAATCCCGGTTAGCTCTGCCCTGTACAGGGAGATTGTCCTTCTGGACGCCCAGCTTTAACTGGGCTGGCCTCAGCCTCAGGTACCCGGTTTGCCATGGCAGGCTTTGTATTTCTTTCCGCTTCCACAGGGACAGGGATCATTTCTCCCAACCTTCTTTTCCACCCTTACGGGCTGATGAACCTGCGAGCGACCGTCTCTGGTTTTTCCTCCGCCCGAGGGATCATTGTAGCTGGTCATCTCGTCCTTATTGGCTTCGAATTTACTGAGGTCCATTTTCTTGGGAGCCTCAGCCCTTTTCACACTATTAGGATCCTTGAGAGGAATATGCGCCTTCATTAATGTGGAGATCACATCCTTGTTCACCTTATCGATCATGGCAGAAAAGAGTTCGAAAGCCTCAAACTTGTAAATCAGCAGCGGATCTTTTTGCTCATACTGGGCATTTCTAACCGACTGACGCAGGTCGTCCAGCTCGCGCAGGTGCTCCTGCCAGGACTGATCGATGGTGGCCAGAATAATGCTTTTCTCATAGGAACGCACCAGCTCCTTGCCACCCGAATTATAGCAGTTCTCGAGGTTGGCCAGCACCTGGAAGACCCGGGTGCCATCCGATACAGGAACAACAATATTTTCGTAAACCTGGCGCTGGTGTTCATATACCTGGTTGATCACAGGCATGGCCTGCTCTGATATACTTTCCTGCTTCCGTTTGTAGGCCCCCAGCAGATCCTCATAAATTTTATCGATGAGCTCATCGCTGTTCATAGCCCGGAACTCCTCAGCACTGACAGGCGACTCAATGGATAAGTGGCGGATCAGCTCCAGTTTGAAACCATCAAAGTCTCCACTGGTATGATATTCATTCACAATACTTTCAGTGACATCGAACATCATATTGGCAATATCCAGGCCTATCCGCTCTCCGTAAAGAGCGTGTTTTCTGCGCTTATAGATCACCTCCCGCTGGGAATTCATTACATCGTCATATTCCAGCAGGTTCTTGCGAATGCCGAAATTGTTTTCCTCCACCTTTTTCTGGGCCCGCTCGATGGACTTGGTAATCATTGAGTGCTGGATTACTTCTCCCTCCTTCAATCCCAGCTTATCCATCATACCTGCGATCCTTTCGGATCCGAATAGGCGCATCAGATCATCCTCCAGGCAAACGTAAAACTGGCTTGAACCCGTATCCCCCTGCCGGCCCGATCGCCCGCGTAACTGGCGGTCGACCCGTCTTGATTCATGACGTTCTGTTCCGATAATGGCCAGTCCGCCTGCCTCTTTCACCTGGTCGGATAACTTGATATCGGTACCACGTCCGGCCATATTTGTTGCAATAGTAACTGTACCTGCCTTACCCGCCTGGGCTACCACTTCAGCTTCCCGCTGGTGTAATTTGGCATTCAGTACATTGTGTGGGATCTTATTGATCTTAAGCATTTTTGAAAGCAGCTCAGATACCTCAACAGTGGTGGTACCCACCAGTGAGGGGCGCCCCTCCTTATTGAGCCTTACAAGCTCATCAATAACTGCATTATACTTCTCCCTCTTGGTTTTGTATACCAGATCTTCCCTGTCATCTCTTACAATGGGACGGTTGGTGGGTATACCCATTACATCCAGTTTGTAGATATCCCATAATTCACCCGCCTCGGTTTCGGCTGTCCCGGTCATACCGGCAAGCTTGTGGTACATCCGGAAATAGTTCTGCAGAGTAATGGTGGCCCAGGTTTGTGTAGCAGCTT
>CAYWGP010000157.1:0-9891 GCA_964458155.1 uncultured Bacteroides sp. | reverse complement strand
GGTTCCGGGTAAACAGCTCCTGCTATGAAACCAGCATGATGGTCATATCCTCCTGGTTTGTGCTGCCCCCGGTGATGGAGTGGTACTATAAAAGAAGGGATTCCAGGTATCAAAGCCTTCCCCCTGAGCTTCCCGGCTGTGAGGACGGCAATGAAGCACCCATGGAACTGATCTATCCCAAAGAGACGCGGCAGGTTTTTATTCCCCGCGGTTTGGATGGGAGACTGAGCCGGGTGGTTTTTGAAGCGGCACACCGCGAAAGAGGAACCACCATTTTCTGGCACCTCGACGATCTTTACCTGGGAGAGACCTCCCTGATCCACCAGATGGAATTCCTGGCCCCGGAAGGCCTGCATGTCCTGACCCTGGTTGATTCCCATGGGAACATCCTGGAGAAAGGCTTTGAAATAGTGGGGGACTAATTCCTGTCGCTGCAGTATTCGCTCATTGTTCTTAATTGCTATCTTGCATCTTATGCTGGATATGTATAGAATTATTTTGCCTGTATTATTGGGGATCACTCACCTGGGGTGCCAGGCGCAGGACTGGCCTGACTGGCGCGGCCCTGACAGGGATGGTGTCTGGGAGACATCCGGTGTTGTTGAGGAATTTGATTCGGAGTCCATTGAACTAATCTGGTCTGTTCCCATCGGGCCGGGCTATTCCGGACCAACGGTGTCTGACGGAAAGGTGTATGTGACGGACAGGCTGGAACGACCCTCACAGGCTGAGCGGGTGCTCTGTTTTGATGAGCAAAGCGGTGAGCGGATCTGGATGCATCAATATGAGTGTGTTTACGAGGTAGGTTACCCGGCCGGACCAAGGGCTTCGGTGGTCATTTCTGAAGGGAAAGCCTATTCCCTGGGAACCATGGGGCACCTCTTTTGTTTTGATGCCGGGACGGGAAAGGTGCTGTGGCAAAGGGACCTGAACGACGAATATAAGATCAATATGCCCATCTGGGGCATTGCGTCCACACCCCTGGTTCTTGATGAAAAAATCATTGTCCATGTGAGCGGCAGCAATAATGCCTGTGTGGTTGCTTTCAACAAGCAAAGCGGGGAGGAGATCTGGCGCAGCCTGGATGACAGGGCAGGTTATTCCGCACCGATCTTAATTGAAAAGAATGGTGTAGAAGTGGTGGTGAACTGGACCGAGCATAGCCTGTCGGGACTTAATCCGGAAAACGGGGAAGTCTACTGGCGGATTCCCTGGACTACCGGCAGCGGGATGAGTATCTCAACCCCGGTACTCTATAAAGATCATATTTTTGTGAGCGCTTTCTACAGTGGCTCACTGCTGGTGAGGCTGGGGGCTGATTATACGAGCGCTGCTATAGTCTGGCAACGCTGTGGTGAAAGTGAGCGGAATACCGACGCCCTTCACTGCGTAATGAATACCCCTGTGGTCATGGATGATTTTATTTACGGGGTGGATAGTTATGGTGAATTAAGATGCCTGGAATTCTCAACAGGCGACCGTATTTGGGAGGACCTCACAGCCGTTAAACCGGACCGCTGGGCCAATATCAACTTTATCCAGCAGGGAAAGCATACATGGATGTTCAACGAGCAGGGTGAATTGCTTATCACCCAATTATCCCCTGAAGGATTTAAGGAAATCAGCCGGGCGAAATTGATTGAAACCACCCGGAAGCAGCTTGGAAGGGGAGTTACCTGGTCGCATCCTGCATTTGCCAACAAACATGTTTTTATCAGGAATGACGAGCGCCTGGTTTGTGCGGATCTTTCCCACAAATAAGTACGCTATTCAGGATTCAGCTCCTTCCTGAAATACGCCATCAGTTCATCGTAAGACTCTTTTATTTTTATACCCTCAAGCACATTATTTGTATCAAAAAAGGGGATCCACTCACCTTTCCATGCCACATTGTTTTCCTGGCGCAATTCATACAGGGACTTTATCTTTTCCTTATGTTCCCATCCCGAATGTGCGACAAAGCAGAATTGCATAAAGGAATTATACTTATTGCCCAGCGCATCCGAAAACAGGGGAGTGGTAATATTTATTTCCTTGTCCAGTTCTCTTTTTAATCTCATGATATCAACCGGGCTCAGCTCTTTCCAATTACCGGTGTATGAAAAGAAGCATAAAATATCATTCAATTTCGGGCCCATCCGCTCGTAAATTTCAAGCCTTTTCTCCATAAGCTTTTGATTTGTCTGATGCTGACTGAGCAGGCGATTTTTTATCCGCTTAAACCGAATTGCCTGAAAAACAATAATCAAAGGAGCAAGAGCAGCAATTATCATAATTGCAATTTTCAGGCCGTTCCAGATTTGTTCACTGAGTTGTGCTTCAGGAGGAGTCATAGTTGTTTTTTATATTATAAACGCTTTGAAATGAATTATCTTATGTCGTAACTTTCAATAAGCAAATCAATCTAAACCACAGGCTATGAATATCAATATTCGCAATGTCTTATTCATCCTTGGCCTCCAGCTGGCTTTTTCCCACTCTTCCTCTGCACAGAAATTGATCCGGATAGATGCCGATCTGAAGTCGAATAGCCAGGAGATGCAGGCAAAGCGAAAAGGAATAAGCAGTGTTGGAAAATATGAATTCGGCCCCTACAAAGTCATCTCAGGAAAGGGGGGCTGGGAGCGCACCACCTCCAAATCGCCCTTGTTCAGTGATAATTCATCGATCAAATCATCTGTCGAGAAGTCATTTGTTTTCGTAAACGATAAGGCTGATACTGCCTATGCCAGTATTAGTGTTGCCGAAAATGTGGATATCGATGGAGGGACCTGGATCATTCGGACTTTCACACCATGGTCGGATGCGGAAGTGAAGACTGGTGAAGGTATATTTGAATGCTTCTTTTCCTTCTCTTCTGACACCATTCTCTGGGAACTGTTAGCCATATATCCTGTGTCGGCAGAAGTGGATGGTATGTATCAGACCGATGATCATACTGTATTCCGTGGATTCCTCACGGATAACAACACCCTGATCAATATTGTCGAAGTTAATGTAAATGAAAAGGGAAAAAATTCCTTTCTGAACCCTGTACTGGGATATGAGTTCTGGCTGGATTCAAAATGCCTGGCTGCCGTACAGGTTCTGCCTGCAAACCGATGGTATATCTGGATGAGCTTTGATCTGGAACCAGACATGGAATTTATACTGGCCAGTGCAGTGACAGCCATGCTGGTCAGATTGATGTAAGGAAGCTCAGGATTGGTGAACTTTTAGTTTTATTGCGTGTTTAGCATAAAACAATCTTAATTTAAGGGACCAGGATGTTAAAGCATGTAATAATAAGCGGACTAATATTTCTATTGATGGGAACAGGATATGCACAGACTTCTTTTTACGATTTTACAGTAAAAGATATTCGCGGGGAGGATTTTCCCCTTTCACAATTGAAGGGCAAAAAGGTGCTTGTGGTGAATACGGCATCCAAATGCGGGTTTACACCCCAGTATGAAGGCCTGCAGGAATTGTATGAAAAATATGGCGGTGATGATTTTATGATCATAGGCTTTCCGGCCAATAACTTTGGCAAGCAGGAGCCGGGCTCCGACGAAGAGATCGCCAGTTTCTGCCAGATAAATTACGGGGTTAGCTTTCCCATGATGAGCAAGATATCGGTGAAGGGTGATGATCAGGCTCCGCTGTATATGTGGCTCACATCAAAAAGTGAAAACGGAGTGGAGGACAGCAAGGTAAGCTGGAATTTTCAGAAATATATGATCGATGAGGAGGGTCAGCTGGTGGGACATTTTGGGACCACGGTAAAACCTGGCAGCAAAAAAATGCTCAGGTGGATTGAAAACTGAGAAACTGAATTCCTGCACCACAATTATAAAAGCTATTTGCTCAGGATTTTGATAGCAGTCTGCACGCAATTGATATGCATCTGCGATCCTCCTTCCAGATACCCTTTCAGGCCAAGTTTGACTTTATAAGAACCACTGTTTTCATAAACATGCACCACCTCGGGGCCTTCCGCAAATCCCCCATCTCCAAAATCCCAGATATACTGCTCGATCACGAATCTCGGCATATTGGAGTGCAAACCGCTGAAAACCATTGTATCATCAACCACACCTGATTCATTACATGTGATGAAAGGCTGCTCGTAATCCGTGATTTCAAACTCCTGTATACTTTGCATGTGAAAGCTAGTATCGGTCCTGTTGTCAATAATGTCCAGTCTGGCCCAGTGCGCTCCGGCACCCGGAAAACAATGGGTGACTTTCCATCCACTTTTCCGGGTCCCGTCGCTGAAGCTCCATTCGTAGGCGACAGGGATCGTATCTATCCCGGAGTATTCCTCATCCCAGAACTCATAACAGTATTTATTGGTCTGCATGGCCTCGCAAGCGAAGAGTTGGGGAATATGGGTATAGAATCTGTATATATCATCTGATTTCTCCCTGTTTGTTGACAGGAATCCTTCTGTTAAGTCCTCGTTGGTGACCAGGCCAAAATCATCTTCCCCGGAGTTAAGCGGGTATTCCAGGTGGATCGGGCTCATCCATTGCCCACCCTCAAACCTGGTCAGAAAGATATCTTTCCCTCCGAGCCCTGCATGTCCGTCAGAGGCAAAAAACAGATCCCCGTTGGCTGCAATGAAAGGATAAGCTTCATTACCGCTGGTATTGATCTCAGCACCCAGGTTAATCGGTTCACCCCAGACTCCTCCTTTCCGTTCAGACCGGTAGAGATCACTTCCTCCATAGCCTTCCGGGTGGTCCGAGGCGAAATACAGGAATCTGTCATCGGGACTGTAGCAAGGGGTGGTGATGGAGTATTCGGCATGGTTATAGGGGAATTCCCCTTTCGGGACCCAGTCGCCATTTTCAAATTCAGCGAAAAAGAGCCCCAGGCGGTTGCTCAGTTTAAGAATATTCCTGTACCTGGCATTTACCTCCTGATTTCGGGAATAGACGATCTGCGTCCCGTCCGGACTGAAGGCAGCAGGTCCGTCATTAAAGGGGGTGACCAGGGCCTGGCTCAACACAGTAGGTTTAATTTCCTCTCCTTGCGGATCCAGCATTACCTTGAAAATATTAAATAACCCTTTGTTTTTGCCGTCTTGGTAAGTCAGCAAAAACTCATCTTCCTGATTGGAGCAGAAAATAAGCATGTCCCCCCAGACCGAGGGAGAGAATTCATCGTGTTCCGGGCTGGAACAGCGAAGCTTTTGGACCGCATAGCGGGACTGGCCCGACAGGTTCACCTGGAACAGCAGGAGGATAAAGCATATATATAGTAGTTTATTCATGACCCTCATTCTCAAAAGTATCTGGGGCTGATTACATTGAGTGTATACCTGAAATTATAGCGGAGAACCACCTCATGAGAACCGTGCTGATAGGACCTGAGTTCAGAGAATTCATACCCGTATGAGTACCCTATGCGGAACTGGGGATTCACCTGCACCTGCAAAAGGGCCGAAAGTTCACCATTGGTTCGTACGATGGCCCCCAGCCAGAAAAGCTGCCTGTAGATCACATCACATTGGATATCGAGCTGACTTGCCTGGGAGGGGTTCACCCTCAAAAAGGCAGAGGGAAAGATCTCTATATTTTCGGAAGCCTGGAAAACGTAACCCCCATTCAGCAGATAGTTGGCTTCTCCGGGCCGGAAGGCTATTTGGGTACTTCCGCTTTCTTCGCTGGTGAAGTGACTCATAAACAGCGGTATGGAAAAGCCCAGAAAATACCTCTCATGTTGAAAATATGCTCCAAGACTGAATTCAGGCAGGACCGCCCTTTGCCCCAGATCTTGTAAAAGCAAATCGCCCTGGTCTGAATAGCGGATCAGTTCCATGTCTGAGGTGAGAAGGGTGATCCCAGCAGCAAGGCCCAGGGATAGCTTTCCCGATGCAAGGGACATCCGGTAGGCATAGTTCAGCAGGAATCCGGTTTCTTTCTGTGACCCCAGTTTGTCTCCCATCACTACCAGGCCCAGGTTCACCTTTTTGTTTTTCAAGGGGGTGTGGGCCGAAAGGGTGGTGGTACGAGGTGCCCCATCGAATCCGGTCCATTGTACCCTGGAATGGATCCCCACATTCAGGGCGTCCTGACTGCCGGCATAGGCGGGATTGATGGCCAGTTGGTTCAGCTGGTGCTGATCCAGTAAAGGCTCCAGCTGCCCGAAAGCCGGAGCTCCCAGGAAGAGAATCAACAGGATATGCAGGTAGTGTTTTCTCATCATTGACTCCTTCGGATTTCCACAAAATTTGTAATGACCCTATCCGGCGGGATCCGTAGAATATAGTAGTAGGTATCCTGGATCAGGTCCCTGTCGTTCTGATCCCTTCCGTCCCAATTATTCTGGTAGTCAGCATTCCGGTAAACCTCCGTGCCCCACCGGTTGTATACGATGATCTCACATGCACTCAGCCCTTCAATTCCGGGGAAAACAAGTACATCGTTCAGGCCGTCATTGTTGGGAGTGATGACGGTATAGGTTTCAATGTCGTTTACCGTGATCGTCACCTGATCCGATACAGTGGGGCAAGATTCCGAGGAAATGGTCCATTGGAACACATTTTCTCCCAGATCCAGTCCGGAAACCTGGGTAGCTGGATTATTTGGATCTGCAAATAGACCCGATCCGCTTACCAGGATCCAGGAACCAGTGGCGTTTACTGTGGAAACATCTGCGGAAGGAAGCAATGCCTCCAGGTAGGTGGAAAAGGTATATTCCAGGACCTGGTCCGGACCCGCATTGGCTACAGGTTCTATGCTGAATAAGACCATGACTGAATCATCCCCTGAACAAAATCCTTGCCTGGCCTCCCACTTGAATATGTATGCACCGGAAGCATCCACCGTGACCCTGGCCTGGGGATCCGTCTCTGATGGCGAAAAAGATGCATTTCCCGGGCCATAGCTGGCGATCCAACGACCCGGAATATCCGGCGGAAGGGCATTCAGACCTTGCTGCAGTCCGCAGACAGTTAGGTCGGGTCCTGCTTCAACCACCAGGTCTTCGATAAAATTCACCTCGACGCTATCCTGATCCACGCAAATTCCGTTGGTTTCGGTCCAGGTGAACTGGTACATGCCAGGTAAATCTACTGTTAAAATGGCATTTGGAACATCGGATGAAGGAGCAAAACTGGCTGTTCCGGGGCCCCCGGTCATAGTCCAGATACCTGTTCCGATGCTGGGGACGGCGGACAGTCGATAATCCGGTCCGCAGATGTCACCTCCTGTTCCTGCCTGGGCAACAGGTATTTCGATAAAGGTCACGTTTATTGCCGAATCATTGCTGCAGATCCCGTCAGATTCGGTCCACAGGAACTCATAGGTGCCTGATTCAGAAACAGTCACAGCAGCATCGAAATCATTCATGGATGGATTGAACAGGGCAGTGCCGGGACCTGACTGCAGGGACCAGGATCCGGTCCCGAAGGAGGGAGCCGAATTCAATGTAAAAGTCAGTCCGCAAACCAGTCCCCCAACTCCCGGATCCACCGGGGGAGGAGTTAAATAGTTCACTGTAACAGAAGCTACTGAGGTACAAATCCCGTTGGTCTCGGCCCATTGGAAGTTGTAGATTCCCTCCTGTGAAACAGATGCAACAGCATCCGGTATGGTATCCGAAGGAAGGAAGGTCACCGAACCAGGTCCGGCCAGCATGCTCCATTGTCCTACTCCCACTGAGGGCGTTGCACTCAGATTAAAATTCAGGGAGCAGGTATCACCCCCAATACCGGCACTTGCCAGGCTAGGTTCAAAAAATTCCACGGTAAATAGGGAGTCATCGCTGCATATGCCATTGGTCTCGGTCCATGCAAAGGTGTAGCTCCCGTATTGATCCACATCCACGCTGACTATCGGATCATTTTCATTAGGGAGAAATGTGGCAATTCCGGGCCCTGAAACCAGGTTCCAGACGCCCGTGCCCACTGAAGGGTTGGCCTGAAGGCCCAGGCTGCTCCCGCACAAATCCCCGTATGGGCCCGGATCTGCAAATGGCATGTCCACGACTGTCACCGTAACCACATTGGAGGTATCCGGCTCGCAGCTGCCATCCTGTACAATGGTCCTGTAAGAGGTGGTCTGCGTTAGTCCGGATACAGTAAGGAAAGGATTTGGATCCGCAATGGAGTTGGAGGTAATAAAACTATCTAAGGAGGACTCCCAACTGATCACCGACCCGGTATATCCCGTAAGATCCAGTTGCAGGTTATGATCTCCCGAGCACACCGTCGTATCATTCCCCAGGATCCCCGCATCACTTTTCAGTATAGTGGTGGTAATGATTGAATCTGTGCGGGTGACCGTTCCCCCCACCGAATACATGATGGAAACAGGGCCCGACAAACCGGCAGGATCAAAGGTGGATCCTGTCACTCCGGGTCCGGACCAGGTCCCTCCGCGGGTTCCCCGGAAGAAGTATTCTATCCCGTCGAAATGGATACCGCCCCCGCCGCCAATGTGTTCGATCCAGAGGTAGCGGGTGGGATGTTCGGCAGTGATAAAATATGAATCATAAATGTCTGCTGAAGTTTCAGGTTGAAATGAATGATCCACAAAAGTAATGTTGTCTTCCGAAGTCCGGAAAATCGAACGGGCCTCGCCCGATACCACGGGATTTGATCGCATACTTAAGAGGTAGGTTTCCCCTGCAGGTATGGTATCGGTCAGATCCAGGATGATCCGGTCCCCTGCATCTTCGAGGGTGGCACCAATTCCATCGGATGCACCCAGTGCATTCCCGGGATCAGGGATTCCGACCGCATCCATCACCACATCGGCGAATCCGGTTTTCAGGGCTGAGAGGGTGGTATCCAGATCAATAGGGCCATTTTCTTCGCAAATCTGGTCGCTCAGGTACCACCCCGGAAAGTGCCCGGGATCAAAGGCGCAGATCGAGAACATGCCATTATGAGCCGCATTGGCCTCCCAAACACGGATCCAGATGGTATCGCCCGGTACCTGGTCGAAAAGGAATGCCGACGAGGCCCTTGAATTGTAGGCGCTGTTGGATTCAACACAAGTCTGAAGGTTCAGGGCCCCGCAATCTCCCGTATACAGGGCCATGGCTACGCTCCACATATATCCGTCCACCGGAGGGTAAACATCGTCGTTGGTGGTCTGGGTCCCTACAAACAGGTTCCCCGAAGGGGGTACAACAGCTTTGAACCAGATATCCGCACCGGCATAGCTGCCACAGCCGGGATCGGGCATCCCCGAATCCAAAGCTCCCAGGTTGTTATGAATTTGCGATGAACAGGTATCACCCACCGGAAGCAGCAGGGCTGCACAGGGGATGTCATTGGATATAGGGGGTATACTGTCCTGAAGTTTGGCCAGGTAGCCATCACTGTTGCCATTGTAGGTCAACACAAGGGGTCCGAGGATCATATCGTCAGCATGCATGCCGGAAATGTAGATGGATCCTCTGGAGCCGGCGGCCAATCCGTATGCTTCATCCTGATTGGAGGAACCGGCCGATTCAGCCCATCGAAAATCTCCGTAGCTTGTATAAGCTGCCACAAAAATATCCCCGTTACTGATGGCTGAAAGGGTGACACCCTCAGGAAACTGCAGGTCTTGTCTATAATCCCCTGCCACATAAAGGTTGCCGAAAGCATCTATATCCATGCAGCGCCCGGACTCGTCCCCACTATCGGTACAGGGTATGACATGCACCCACCCGGTGGATCCGTCCGACTTTGCATGGGAGGAAATGAAAATATCCATATTGGCTGAAGTAGACAGGGGATTGTCTGCATATCCGGGAAAGTCGGCATCGTTGTCAATGGCTCCCGTAATATAGAGACTGTCAGCATCCATTACGATTTCTATTCCATCATCCTGCCCCTGTCCGGAAACAGTTTGCCCCCAGATTAAGGTTCCACTGGCATCGTATCTGGCAAGCATAATTTCTCCGCTCCCG
>CAYWGP010000156.1:0-7020 GCA_964458155.1 uncultured Bacteroides sp. | reverse complement strand
TGCAATCGATTCGGTGAACAATTGAATGGATGTGAGGGGAGTTTTAAGTTCATGGGTCACATTGGAGATAAAGTCAGCCCTTAAATGGGCCAGGTGTTTTTCCCTTGAAATATCCCTCATTATAATTAGTATTCCAAGTATCATTCCTCCAAGCAACAAGGTCAATGCAATCCCGTAGATCCAGCTGCGCCTTCTAACAAACTCATCAATGAGCGCTTCATTTGCCAATTTAACAAACAGTTGAAATCCTGGAAAATAAGGAGAAATATCAAAAGAGGTGCGCAGGGCCTGGTCTGTTCCATTTGGGCCATTGCCTTTCCTCACCAATTCAAATGCATATTCAAATTCGGTTCCTGCAGTCAGATCTTGTTTTGGTATTTCATCCCATAGCTGCCTTACGTAGATTGAAAAACCCCAGGCATGTTCCCCTCCAGGGTTTATCAGAATTACCTCACCTCCCTCAGGCAGATTACCATTCAGGGTATGGTAGCTGCCACTCACAAGTGGAAGCTCATCTCTATTCGTACGGATCAGGTATTCCCGGATCACCTCCCTGTTTCTGTCAATAAAGGAGAGCCTTTTTTCGATGATTTGAATGAATTCTGTTAGGGGTGGAATACTTTCCTGAGGGGAAAGCCCCGATTCTGTCCAGTCGGAAACCAGCTTCAGCAAATCATGGGAACTTTGGTTCAGAGGGATCCTTCCGGATTCCATTCCGCTCAGGCAAGATCTAATCTCCTGTAAAACAACACTCCGATTGGATGGATTGGCAATCCTGATCAGCTGAGGGATGGCATAATAGACATATGGAAATCCAAAGGGATCGCAGAGCGAGGGATATTTTGAAATAATAGATGCATAATAGCTTAATGCCTGCGGTCCATGCTCCAGTTTCACTGAAAGCCTGCCCAGGGCATTCAGGATTTGTACTGAATCTTGAATATTGAAGGATGCCCTTAAAGAGGCAAGATGGATTTTGCTTGCCTTCTCATAATCTTTTTCAATAAACTCGGCTCTTTCAGCCAGATCAAGATTGGTTTGATAGTCTTTGCTAAATTCGCTTTCAACACGATTTCCGAGGCCTTCTGTAAACCAGGGCCATAAAAAAATGCCATCCTTGTCAACAACGAATCCCAGCTCAACCAGCTCAAGGGTATCCAGGAATCTGAGCTGGGTTACGGGAGCAGTATTATTGCTTTCTAGGTAGTTTGAGAATTTACGGGCTAGATCATTTGTGATCTCTTGAATTTGATCTGACACGGCAAGAGCAAGGTTTTCCTGTTCCTCCTCAACTCTTTTCTCAGTTAATTCCTTGAGATTTGAGATGTTATTGACACTTAGGTAGGCGAGAATACTCCCTGATGCAATGACAACAGCTATAAAGAATAGCGTAAGCCTGAGTACCGGTTTCTTCTTGCGACCCATAGCTGTTTAATCAGAGGGTAAAAAGTTTTCGATGACCCAAACTGCCGGGGCTAGAGGAGTGGATACGGATGAAAAAGCAATGCGGCGGCCGTCGGGATGTACACTCAGATTCGAAATTTGCCTTGAACCAGCAAATCCCAGTTTCTCTATTTCACCTCCTTCTGATGGGATTCTGCAGAGTTCCCATATTGCTTCATCAAGGCTTGTATCCCGAAGGACAAAAAGCAGATACCTTCCATCAACAGACCAGGCAACAGAGCCTGCAGTACCTGGCATTATATTATCTCCTTCATTAAATCTGAAAAGTTCCTTTGGGCCACCCCCGGTAGCAGGTAACACAGACATGCCATACCCCTTATCCTTGTCAATATATGCCAGCAGCTGACCATCCGGGGATAAAAATACCTGCCATATCCTGGTGGGGGATTCATGGATCACTTTTTCCTGGCCACTGTTAAATTCATACCGTATAATGCTTGAAACACCCTTTTCAGAATCATTTCGGCCCTGAAAGAATGACTCACCATCGGGGGACCATTCATGGCGTCCAAATCCCACTAAATCCTTATTAGCCTCAATAATGATCTCTGCCTGGCCTGAGGGAACATCAATAAGAAATACTCCCGTTTCATTCCCTGCGTTCCTGTACACCATCAGGATGGATTTTCCGTCGGGCGACCATCGGGGAAAACCAAATAGATAAATATCTGGTATGATCTCCTGTTCATTACCTGTTTCAAGGTTTCGGATCACAAGCACATCTCCACCCCAGGATTTTGTTTTGGATCCTGACAGGTTCTGATAGGTGATATAGGCAAGAAATTTACCATCGGGAGAGTAATCGGGTTGCTTGTTAATTCCTTCATATCTGGAGGTCATTTTTGTGGTCCGGTTCAATTTTTGATCGTTTTGAGAGTCCAGTTCCGCCATATAGACATCATTCCACTCCTTTGAAATTCCATAATAGAAAGAACCCTCTGGCGAGAATCCGAAAGATTCATCGGGTTCCACCCCACTCTTTACAAGTGTGGGAGTGCCAATAGCCATTCCTTCAGAAACACCAATGGTGTAAAATCCCATGCTTCTATCACGATCACTGGAGAACAACAGGTGCTTACCATCAGGCGTCCAGCCCTGCACGAAATCATCAGAGGGATGCCCGATCAGCTGTATCTCACTACTTCCATCCCTTTTCAGAAGGTAGATATCACGATTACTGGATTTCGTATCTACAGGACGATCGTAAGCGATGTACTGGCCATCTGGGGAGAAGACCATATTGGTAGGCCAAAATTTACAACTTTTAATGGTTCGCATGGAGCCATCAATCACAGAAATCAATGCAATTTGATCCTCATGGTCTGTAAAATTAACATATACAAGTATTTCACTCCCATCGGGTGACCAGTCAAAGGGACACCAGTAGGTCTCCTCCTCGTCGCTGTAGATAATCTTTAATCCGGAACCATCAGAGCCGATGATCCGCAAATCATATTTGTCATTCTCGCCATACCAGCTAAATACAAGATGCTTTCCATCGGGCGACCATGTCGAGAATTCAGCGAACTGGAAAGATTCATCCCAGGTACCCTTATTGGTCAGGAGCCGCTTCTTTTCCGTCGCTATTTCATAAAGGGCCAGATCACCAGTATTCCAGTCCACGTATGAAATATAGTTTCCGTCCGGGGAAATTTCACCCCACAGAGCTTCCTGTTCCCATACCTTTTGGATTTTTAGCTCCTTACTCCCTGGACTGCTTGCAACATTAGTCTGGGATAAAAGAGCTAGCTTTTTTCTGGCCACTTTTACGGCTTCAGCCTGATCCGGGAAGTTCTGGATAATGTTCCGGTAGGTCTTTTCTGCCTCAGTACGCCCCAGTTTCTCATAACAGAGGCCAATATGCAGCAGGGCATTGGCCTGAAGGGATCGCCCGGCAGATTTATTTTCTGCAACTTCATTGTAAATAGCGATGGCCTCCAGAAGGGATCCTTCCCCCTCTTCCTTCATCAAGCCTTGTTGAAATTGTGCTTCAGGAGTTTGTGCCTGTAGGGGGGATAGAATTCCTATTGCCAGGATTACCAGCAATGCGATAAGCTTAGATATAGTTGAAGTTTTCATGTACGGGTACCTCCGGATTTTAGTTTGATTAGACTTTTAATCAAAATTAAAGTGTAATCAGAGGCCCATTGTCATAAGCATGTCCAAGTTATGTAAAAATCAGACCCGTGTAAAGCCTAAAATCAAGAGCAAAAAAAAGCACCCAGTCGGGTGCCCTTTGTTTTATATTCTTTATTTGAGATGTTTTGTGTAGCGAAGTAATTGTTGGAGAAGCGACCTGGGATTTTTTAACGAAGTTAAATAACCACGTCGCGAGACAACAAATACAAGCTTAGTTATAGAAAATTTCAAGGCGGTTGTCCTTCACCTTGGCCGCATCAACCAGTGCATTGTATGCCTCAAAGTTGCTCCTTGATTCCATGGTATACTTTAACCTTGCCCTGGTAGAGGCTTCATCACCTTCAGTTTCAACATCTTCAGTACGGTTGGTCACAGCAATCACAAAGACTCCGCTTTCGCCTACCAGGGGAGCTGATATCTGGTCCAGTGGCAAATACATGGAAGCACCAACCACATATGGTTCCAGTCCGACTCCTGCTACATAGGTGTTGGCAAATTTTATTTGCGTGGCTTCACCAACATTCTCACTGTTTTCAATTCCGTATTGTGAGAGATCTGTAACTCCGGCCAGCTGACCATAGAGCTGCTCAACCAGTTTCTCGGCCTTCTTTTCTTTCTTTACGGCCAGGGTCACTTCTGCACGTACACTTTCCAGGTCTGCATAACCTTCTTCCCTGGCTTCGGTAAGTACAGCGACAATATATTTATCGTCGTTCTGAGAGAAAATATTGCTGACAGTATTTACCTCGGAAGTATAGGCCCATTTAGTAATTCTCAGAGGATCATCAATACCGGGGATGGTAGCCTGATCCTTGCTAATATTAGGAGCAAACCTTGGGTCCAGGCCAAATTCCCTTGCCTGTTCAGTAAACTTCTCCAGATCGGTGGCTTTCCCTCTGAATTTAACAGCACGATTATAATAGTCCTGATTGGTTTCGTCGCTGGCAAAAATTTGTCTTACCACACTTGCAACCTGAACCTTTTTAACGGGTCTGCTTTGATCCTCAATCCTGATGATATGGGTGCCAAATTGAGTCTCGGCTGTAACAATGTCACCTCGACTGTTTTCAAAGCAGGCATTGTTAAAGGCGCTAACCATTTGACCTTCCCTGAACCAGCCAAGGTCGCCACCGATGGCGCGGTTGCTCTCATCGGCGGAGTATTCCAGGGCAATCTGGTTAAAATTACCTCCGTTTTCGATGACTCTTTTCAGGCTGTCGGCCAGTTCGCCAATCATCTGCCTGTTACCACCATAGGCCTGCAGGGAAAGCAGGATATGACGTACCCTTACTGAATCGGCCCTCATCTGGGAATCATAGGCGCGGGAAAGTTTATAGGACTCCTGATCGCGATAGGGGCCAAAAATGGTCTCCTGGCCTGCATCGAAAACAGAATCCCTGATAAGTTCGGGTAACTCTTCATAGGTATAGTAGGTTTCATCGAAAGGCTCATCGGATGTACCATTCACATAACGGGGGATCTCATCACCTGAAATCCTGTTGAACTCGATCAGGGTCTGGGAGCTCCAGTACTCGGCATTTTCCACGTCTTTTTCACTGGGCTCTATCTCAAACACCACATACTGGAAGGTCCTGGAGGCCTCCTGCTTATAAGTTTCCCGGTGTTCTTTGAGATAGGCTTTCAAATCAGCATCATTGATTGTTATATCTTCATCGGCAATCTCGGTAAAGGGCTTTGAGACGAAAGCAAAATCAGTGCTTTTCCCACTTTCAGTAATATAATCTTTCAGGTCCAGGGAGGAGGGCTGAAATCCCTTTTTAACCAGGTTGAAATACTTCTCATTCATCTTCTCCTCAACGATCTCATTTTCGATAAATAACCAGCGCTTCTTCTCCTGGACAAACTGAGGATTATCCAGGCTGTTGAAATAATTGGTCATCACAGCACGATTCAGCTGACCGGTTTCGGGATTTGAAAACATCTGACGAATAATGGGATGTGGCTCACTCAGGGCAGGATTTGCATTTAAACCCATGCTCTGGTCGCCTGTAATCATGGTCTTCAATTCATCGGCACTTACAGAAAGGCCAAGCTTTTTGTAAGAATCCTCCATGATGGTTTCCCTGATCAGCCTTCTCCAGGTTTCCTGCTGGATTTGTCTTTCGAGCTCTGCATCCAGCGATTGTCCGCCAGCATTAAGCTCGTAAAATTCCCTCAGAGCCTTTTCACGGTTCATATAGTCGCTTACACCGATACCTTTTCCATTGATCTCTGCAACGGATTTTTTTCCTATCGAGCTCGACCCTGAACCCATCATGTCACCAAGGATAAATGCAAAAAGCGCAAGTCCTATCACCACCGCTACAAGTAGCCCCGCTCTGTTTCTGATATTCTGTAATGTTGCCATTTATATAAATACTGTTTAACTGATTGTGATCCTTATTTTTTGAGCGTACGAATATAGTAATAATTAGAGGTTTAATACGCAAAGAATGAATGAAAATTATGTATTCAGGAGCGGATCACATTTAGCTCGGCCTCTTCGATGCGGTTTGAGCTGACATCTGTTATGGTTATCAGGAAGTTATCTATCTCTACGCTGGTCTCTTTTTGAGGAATGCTTTCGTAGTGGAAGATGATGTATCCTGCCAGGGTTTCGTATTCTTCTGATACGGGAATACTCAGATTGTATTTTTCGTTGAGATAATTTATTTCATGCCGCCCTGAAAGTAGGTAGAGGTTTTTAGCCAGCTCCTTTTCCACCAGGTCGCTGCTGTCATGCTCATCCTCAATCTCACCAAAGATCTCTTCTATGATATCTTCTGTGGTAATTAAACCCGAGGTGCCCCCAAACTCATCCACCACCAGGGCAATGCCCTTTCCTTCCTTGATAAAACTGGTAAGCAGTTTATTTACAGGGAGGGTTTCAGGGACTATCTGTATCTCTTTAAGATTGGATTTGATTTTCTGTGGTTTTTTAAACAGATCTTTGGAATTCACATAGCCAATCACATTGTCGATGGTGTCCCTGTAAATCAGAATCCGGCTTAATCCGCTTTCAATAAAACGCTCGGCCAGATCTACCAGCGATGAGTCAACTTCAAGGGCTATGACCTCGGTTCTGGGAATCATGCACTCGCGGACTTTCAGACCGGAAAACTCAAGGGCATTTTTAAATATTTTTAAATCTCCTGTTTCTTCTCCATCTGCAGCTTGTTCCTGTTGAACGGTTGTCAGGAAATGATCCAGGTCAACCTTTCCGAACACCGGTTCGGCATCAACTGTATCCGTCTTGACCCTTAGCAGATATTTCATGGTAAAGTTGGAAATCCCAATGGTCAGAATAGTTACCGGGTAGAGGATGGCATAAAAAAGCATAATGGGCAAACTCAGCAGGCGAAGGGAATTGTTTGGATTGATCCGGAAAAGGGTCTTGGGCAGAAATTCTGCAAGCAG
>CAYWGP010000155.1:0-8333 GCA_964458155.1 uncultured Bacteroides sp. | reverse complement strand
TCTGGCTCTTTTCCCGCTGCTATATGTTCTGGAGACACTGGCATTCGGATTAATAACCGGATTTCCCTGGTGGGCCTGGATCGTGTTTCTTTTCGCTTTGCTGCCCGTGGGACAAGGGGCGCTGATCTGGTACCTGCGTTTGAAGAAAACCATTCGCGGGGCCTGGTTCAGGCGTCAGCTTCTTCGGAACAGGCCCGAAGCATTGCAGCTTGTGGGATTAAGGAAAATAATTCTGGAGGAGACCGCCCGCCTGGTGCAATCCTAACTATGGCTGTGTAAATAGGTTTTAAGAAAGGTTTCTGGTGTCATTACCGGAAGCTCGGCCATCTTGTAGTCTTTGATGTTTCTGGTTAAGATGAAACCAATATCCGGAACCGAAAGTGCAGCGTGGTACTGAATGGCATCTTCAAAATCTTTGAAGCCCGACTGGAGCGCTCTTTTAATGATGGATGAATCCACTTTAAGGATGTTAATTATTTCGCTAAGTTCTTTTAATCTGGCCACAACTCGCGCATGTGAGGCATATTTCCTCAATACATAATAAAGGTTACTGAAGGAAAGCGATGAGGCCGACGCCTTGATTTTACCCTCCTCTATCAATGTGAATAACGATGAAGAATCCACTGAATAAGGGAGTCTGCCTGTGATTACATCCAGGATGATATCCGTATCGGAAAGTATATGCATCATTCTTCAAGATATTTGTCATTCAAATTCCTGGTGAGCTCCTTTTTATATTCGAATCCTTCCGGTACCTTGATAGAACCCAGGAGAGACTTTACCTTTGGAGAAATCTTATGCTCACCCGGCTCCATTTGATGAGTCAGAAAACGTAAATAATCCTCCACAAGGTCCGATAGGCTCCTGCCTTTGCTCCTGGCATACTTTTTTGCTTTTCCGGCGACCTCTTTGTCCATGTTGAGTGTAAGTTTTGTATCCACGGCCACGTATGTTATTTTTTATAAAATTACGTAATTTTACAGAATATTACGTAAATAATAGAAAAATATTTTACGTATGCCTTCACATGTGTGGCTTATAACCTGCTTGTTGATGTGCTAAAGGTCCTGGATATCATCCAGCAGCCGGCGCTCCTTTTTGGTGGGGCGGCCGGCACCGCGGTCCCTTTTTATATAGAAATCGTCCTGCATCTCCAGCTTCTGGAGCTCCTCCTGTGAAGTGATGTCCTTCACAAACTGGTCCACGATTTTTGCTCCCACCCGCTTTTCAATGGGATCTATGACCCTGTAGGAGTAGAGCACCGGCATCTTCTTTACCTCAATCACATCTCCGGAGGCAATGGTCCTGGAGGGCTTGACAGGCATTTCGTCAACGTTTACCTTTCCCTTTTTGCAGGCTTCAGCGGCCAGGGATCGGGTCTTGTAGATCCGGACCGCCCAGAGGTATTTATCGATTCTTACTGTTTTTGCCATGGAGTGTGGACTCTGATATTATTATGCCAGATGCATCTCTAATTCACCGGAACCCGGTTTACCATTCGATAGTAGAGAGGCTTGCAGTACTTGTGTATCCAGACTATGATAAGCTCTGTGCGGCCGATCAGCACATCCTTGCGGTTTCGTTTCATGGCCCGGATCATTTTGCGGGCACAGGTGGCCGGTGTGATTCCCTTATCCTGGCCCGGATCCATTTTTCCATGTTCCTTCCCGTCTTTAAGCAGGGCATGATAGGAGATGTTGGTTCGTACGCGGCCCGGACTGAAAATGGTGACCCGGATGCCCTGGCGATTGGTTTCGGCCCACAGGCTCTTGTAAAAACCAAAGAGGGCATGCTTGGCGGCAGCATAGGAAGAGCGCTGGGGCCAGCCAAACTTTCCCGAGATGGAGCTGGTGACCCCGATATGGCCGTAAGCATTCTCGATCATTTTTGGGAGAAGGGCCTTGGTGAGGATCACCCCGCTGAAATAATCTATCTCCATCACTTTACGGTCCAGTTCCAGGGTGGTTTCGATGGCTTCGGCACGGGTGGAGATGCCCCCGTTGTTCATCAGCACGTCCACATGTCCGAATTCTTTCAGCACCTTTTGGGCAGTGGCTTCTACCTCATCCGGATTTCCCAGGTTGAAGACTACCGTGTGGACTTCTCCGGGGAGTGGCTCCAGCGAAAGCCTTACTTCCTCCAGTTCTTCCGCTTCATGGGAGGAGATAATCACCCGGGCACCTTCCATGGCAAATTGTCTGGCCAGCTCGGCCCCGATCCCGGACGAGGCTCCGGTAATCCATACAGTCTTTCCTTTGAAATTCTTCAATCCAGATAATTTTAGGCAATAGATTTTGTGCAAAAATAGGGGATAATATTGAAATCCTGACAATGGGCGGGCAGACACAGGTCTGGCCTCATGCGGTGCCGTTCACCTCCAGCTTAAAGCCCATGCGGTGTACATTGACTATAGAAACATTTTTGTCTTCGGCCAGTTTTTTACGGAGACGGGCAATGTAGACATCCATGCTCCGGCCCATAAAGTAATCGTTCTCGCCCCAGACATCGGTAAGTACCTTTTCGCGTTTAACCACATTATTTATGTTGGAGGCCAGCATGCGAAGCACATCTGCCTCTTTCTTGGTCAGCGGTACATTATCGCTGGGTGTGCACAGCAAACGATTGGGATAATCGAAAATGAAGTCTCCAAACCGAAGTGTTTCAGGCAGTTCCTGGCTCTCAAGATTAGGTTTGGCACGCCTGAGCAGGGCGTATATTCTGAGTGAGAGCTCTGTAATGGTAAAGGGTTTTACAATATAGTCGTCCCCCCCCGAACAGTAGGCTTGTATCTTTTCCTTGTCATCATCTTTGGCCGATATAAATAAAATGGGGGTGGTGTAATCGGTCTTCCGGATGGTTTTAGCCAACTCCAGCCCGCTGATGCCGGCCAGGACCACATCCATCAGGATCAGGTCGTATTTGGCTGCCTGGAAAAGCTGCAGTGCCCGGTCGCCCCGGTGCTCCATATCGACTCTGTAATTCTTCAGTTCAAGAGAGTCCTTGAGTACGGAACCCAGTTCTCGATCGTTCTCGATCAGCAAAATGGAGGACTTAGGTGTTGACATTTGCTCTTTGATTATCTATCTGGTTTTAATCTAAATAACATCTCCTTTAACATTTTGTTCACTTTTTACATGCCTGCTTTTTCATGTAGATTAATAAATAAATATTCTTACTTTTGGGGCCATATAAAAACCATTAAATCTACCAAGCGGGATGTCATCCACTACACCCATTAAATTCTTTACTGCCAGGGCCTCCACATATCTGGCCGAAAAGATTGCCCTTAGCTTTGGAACCACATTGGGGCGGACCAGCGTTTATCAATTCAGTGATGGGGAGTTTCAGCCGGCATACGATGAAAGTGTCAGGGGCTGTACTGTTTTTATTATTCAGTCTACCTTTCCACCGGGCGATAACCTGATGGAACTGCTGATGATGATCGATGCTGCCAAACGTGCTTCGGCCGACAAAGTGGTGGCGGTTATTCCCTATTTCGGTTTTGCACGCCAGGATCGCAAGGACAGGCCCCGTTCCGCCATAGGTGCCAAGCTGGTGGCCAACCTGCTTACAGCAGCCGGGGTGGACAGGATCATGACCATGGACCTTCATGCCGACCAGTTGCAGGGTTTCTTTGATGTGCCGGTGGACCATCTTTATGCATCAGCACTTTTTGTACCCTATATTAAGTCACTGGAGCTGGAGAACCTGGCCATTGCAGCTCCCGATATGGGTGGAACCAAGCGGGCCAACGCCTATTCCAGGTTTTTAAATGCCAGCATGGTAATCTGTTATAAATTACGCAAGAAGCCCAATGTGGTGGAGGAGATCAAGGCCATTGGCGATATTGAAGGGAAGAACATTGTGATTGTGGATGACATGGTCGATACGGCCGGAACCATAGCCTTTGCCGCCGGCATGATGAAGAGCGAAGGTGCGCTTAGTGTAAGGGTGGTGGCCACACACCCGGTCTTATCGGGACCAGCCTATGAACGGATCGACCAGGCACCTATCGACGAGCTGATTGTGACTGATACCATTCCTTTGAAAGGGCACAGCGACAAGATCAGGGTCATCTCTGTGGCCGAGCATTTTGGCGAGGTGATCGACAAGGTCTACAATTTTAAGTCCATCAGCGATACATATATAAGATAATTATTTACCTTTGCGGCCGATTTGCTGTTCTTTACAGCAAATTGCAGTAAAGGCTAAAATTCTCCCACAGTGTGATGGGGAATTAATTTTTCAACTTAATTCTGAGTAGCACAAAAAAATGAAGACAATTGCAATTAGCGCAGAGAAGCGCACCGAACTGGGTAAAAAATCTACCCGCGATTTAAGAAAAGCCGATCATGTACCATGTGTGATGTACGGTGGAGCAGAAGTACTTCACTTCCATGCCCACGAGAACGACTTCAGACACATTGTATATACTCCCAACGCATTTGTTGTTGAGTTTGACCTGGATGGAGCAAAGCACAAAGCAGTTATGCAGGAGCTGCAGTTCCACCCGGTAACTGACAAGCTGAATCATATCGATTTTGTTGAGGTATTCGACGACAGGCCTGTAACCGTTGAGATTCCCATCAAGCTGGAAGGAGCCGCCATTGGTCTGAAGGACGGTGGTAAGCCCCGTCTGAGAAGGCGTGTTTTAAAGGTACGCGGACTGGTTAAGCACCTGCCCGAAGTATTGAAGATCGACATTACTGATGTAGCCATTGGCGATGTGATCAAGATTGGCGATCTCTCTTACGACAACCTGGAAATTCTCGATCCTGCCCGTTCCATGGTATATGCTGTCGTTTCATCCCGTATCTCCAAGGGTATGGAAATGGGTGAAGCCGAGGCTGAAGCAGAAGCTGAAGCAGAAGCAGCAGCTGAAGCAGAAGCAGAAGCTGGCGAAGGAGACACAGCACCTGTAGCCGAATCGGAAGATACCGGTTCAGACGACTAATCTGCTCCTATGAAATACCTGGTTGCAGGATTAGGGAACATAGGATTGGAGTACGCGCATACGCGTCATAACATAGGATTTGATATATTGGACGCCCTTGCAGGGGCGTCCAATATTTCGTTTAAGGACAGGCGTTACGGCTTTGTGAGTGAAATGAAATACAGGGCCCGCACCTATGTCCTGCTTAAACCATCCACCTATATGAATCTGAGCGGAAATGCCATCCGCTACTGGCTCAGAAAGGAGAAGCTCCCCATTGAGAACCTGCTCGTGGTGGTCGACGATCTTGCACTGCCTTTCGGAACACTTCGACTGCGGGCCAGGGGGGGTGATGCCGGGCACAACGGACTTAACCACATTCAGACCATCCTGGGAACGACCAGCTATGCCCGCCTGCGCTTTGGGGTAGGGAATGACTTTTATCCCGGTCAGCAGGTGGATTATGTACTGAGCGGATGGACCGATGAACAGGAGAAGGCACTTCCTGAAAGGATCGAGATGGCAGGGGAGATCATAAAATCATTTGGAACCATCGGTCTTCAACGTACAATGAATGAGTATAACAACAAATAGCTGTCAGTCCAGGGTGACCTTTTAGCAAATAACTGCTAACTTTCCTGTCAATTCTTATGCCCCAAACATATTCTCCTATGCTTAAAGACCTGATACTTAAAAACCGCTCCTACCGTCGTTTTGATCAATCGGAGATTGTCCCTATGAGACTGCTCCGATCCATGGTGGAAGCAGCCCGTTTGTCTGCATCTGCTCGTAACATGCAGCCACTAAGGTATATGCTGTTCAACGACTCGGATTCCTGTGGGAGGATCTTTCCCACCCTTGCATGGGCGGGTTATCTTAAGGATTGGCCAGGCCCGGAAGACGGGGAAAGGCCGGCGGCCTATATCGTGCAACTGGGCGATCTGGACCTTACCAGGGACTGGTGGTGCGACGATGGCATTGCTGCGCAGAGCATGTTACTTACTGCAGTGGAGGAAGGATTTGGCGGATGCATCATCGGTTCGGTTCAACGTGAGAAGCTGCGGGACATCCTGAATATTCCGGAGCAATACAAAATCATCCAGGTCATAGCCCTGGGCAAGCCGGTCGAGGAGGTGGTGATTGATGAGTTTGCCAATGATGATATTAAATACTGGCGTGATAAAAATGGTGTCCACCATGTGCCCAAAAGAGGATTGGACGAATTAATCGTTAATTTTAGCTAAGCCGGGGACATGACCAAACTCAGTGTAAATATAAACAAGATAGCTACCCTGCGGAATGCCAGGGGAGGGAACGTCCCGGATGTGCAGAAGGTGGCGGTCGACTGTGAGCATTTTGGAGCCCAGGGAATCACCGTGCATCCCAGGCCCGATGAGCGCCATATAAGGTACAATGATGTAAGGCTGCTAAAGCCGCTGGTTTCTACAGAGTTAAATATCGAAGGCTATCCTTCAACTTCCTTTATCTCACTGGTATGCGGAGTAAAACCCCACCAGGTGACCCTTGTGCCTGATCCTCCCGGAGCCTTAACCTCATCTGCCGGATGGGATACCATCGAAAACCTTGACTTCCTGGTGGAGGTGATTGAAGAATTTAAGAAGTGTGGAATCCGCACCTCCATTTTTGTGGGGACCGAGGCAAAATTTATTGAGGGGGCTGCAAAGACTGGCACCGACCGGGTAGAGCTTTATACCGAGCCCTATGCCAGACGCTACCCCGAAGATCCTGAAGCAGCCATAGCACCTTTTGTAGAGGCAGCCAGAGTGGCCCGCGATCTGGGACTGGAACTCAATGCCGGGCACGACCTGGACCTGCAGAACCTGCGCTGGTTCAAACAGCAGATCCCATGGCTCAAGGAGGTAAGCATCGGGCATGCCCTGATCTCCGATGCACTCTACTTCGGACTCCAGAACACCATACAGATGTACCTCCGCCAGCTCCGGGATTAAATTCAAATACTTATTATGATCATTGCAGAACAGAAACGAAAAGAGAATATTGCTGAATACCTGCTGTACATGTACCAGGTGGAAGATATGATACGCGCCAATAAGCTGGATCTTGACAGTATCGAGGCCACGCTGATCTCCAAGTTCGATGTGCCTTACGAGGTAAAGCGTGATATGAGAGAGTGGTACAAGAACCTGATCACCATGATGCGCGATGAGAAGAAGGAGGACTCGGGACATCTGAATATCCTGGAGAACACTGCCGAGCAATTGAGCGAGATGCACCATCAGATTCTGAAACAGGGGATCGATAACAATTACAAGGAAACCTATAACAGGGCCAAACCACATATCGAGGCCCTGCGAATGCGCTCCGGTCACAGCAGGGACAGTGATATCCAGGTGTCGCTGAACGGACTGTACGGTCTCCTGATCCTGAAATTAAAGAAAACCCTGATTACTGAAGAAACCACCCGTGCCTTTGATGCCATCAGGGAGCTCATAACCGAGCTCTCCGGCAGGTATATAGAGGGAACAAATAAAGCCTGATCTGCCCGGAAAATCCATGAAATTATTCTTTAGAAAATATGGTGAGGCAGCTCCTCCGCTGATTATAATGCATGGTCTCTATGGCTCGTCCGATAACTGGATATCCATTGCAAAGGATCTGGCCGACAGCTTCGAAGTCTATGTGGTGGATCAGCGGAATCATGGCCAGTCGCCCCACTCCCCCCGGCATGATTACCCGTCCATGCGGGAGGATCTTCTTGAGCTGATGGATGAGCAGGGGATTAATAAGGCCGTGCTGATCGGTCATTCCATGGGAGGGAAGACAGTAATGAGTTTTGCTGAAGCCTGGCCCGAACGGGTGCAGGCCCTGATCTCTGTGGATATTGCCCCCAAATCTTATCGCAACCTGGCCCTGGCATCACGCACTGCTGCCAACCATAGCAATATGATCGATGCCATGATGAAGGTCGATCTGTCGAAGATAGAATCCAGGGAGGATGCTGACCTGGCCCTGGCTACCTACATTGGTTCGGAACGGATCCGCGGGTTTCTATTGAAAAACCTCCGGCGAAACAATAAGGGAAATTTCAGCTGGCGGATCAATCTGAAAGCCATCACAGATAACCTGGAGGCGATTTTTGAGGGAATGGACCGTGAGGCCATTGCAGCAAGGGGTGGAATTACCGGCTTCCCGGCGCTCTTCATCTCAGGCGGCGATTCAGAATATATCAGGGCCATGGATTATCAGACCATCAGGGATATTTTCCCAACCGCAGAATTTGTCACAGTTCAGGGAGCGGGGCACTGGGTACATGCCGAACAGCCCGCCCTGTTGGTTAAAACAATCAGATATTTCCTGGATGTTTAATTAACCATTAAGCGTTAACTACGATTTCAATTTTTTATTGGTATCGTCAATA
>CAYWGP010000154.1:0-11774 GCA_964458155.1 uncultured Bacteroides sp. | reverse complement strand
GTTGAAATCCTTGCTGAATCCAATGTGTTTTTCTACCAGTTCTGGTGTGATGGTTTCGCCCTTCTTTCCGATGGCCACCATGAGCTTTTCCACCTCGTTAACAATTTTCGACAGGTCGCTCCCCAGGAATTCTGCCAGCAGGGCGGCCGCCTTGGGTTCCATGCTGTAATCTTTCTGCGAAGCATAAGCGGCAATCCATCCCGGCACCTGGTTTTCATATATCTTCTTTGACTCAAACCAGACCGCCTTTTTTTCCAGGAGCTTGAAAATTTTCTGGCGTTTATCGGGTTTTTTGTACTTGTAGTTGATGACCAGCAGGGTGGAGGGCTGGGGTTTTTCCACATAGTGAATAAGGTCGGCAAAGCTCTTCATCTCCTGGGCCTCTTTCAGTATCACCACCTGGTGAGAGGCCATCATGGGGAAGCGACGTGCCAGGTCAGATACCTGTGCTGCTTCGGAGTCCTTCCCGTAGAGGATACTCTGGTTAAAGCTCTGTTCGGCTTCGCTCAGTACATTCCCGGCAATGAAAGAGGTCGCCAGGTCGATGTAATAGGGCTCCTCTCCCCACAGGAAATATACGGGTTTGTAGAGTTTGTTCTTCAGATCGCCGATAAGCTGGTCGTAGGTCATTTCCTTTACACTTAAAATTTCAGGTGTTTTACCGATTCCCGGTGGTCGATGATCTCGTGCAGAGATTCTATGCCAATCTCAAGGTGCATTTTTGCAAAATTCTCTGTGACCATCTTATCGCTCACCTGGGTCTTCACTCCCTCCGGGATCATGGGCTGGTCGGAGACAAGAAGCAGGGCCCCGGTGGGAATTCCATTGGCAAAGCCCACCGTAAACAGCGTGGCTGTTTCCATATCAATGGCCATGCTCCGCACCTGTCTCAGGTATTTTTTGAACTTATTATCGTGTTCCCAGACCCGCCGGTTGGTGGAGTATACCGTACCGGTCCAGTAGTCCATGCCCAGGTTCCGGATGGTGGTAGAAACGGCTCTTTGCAGATTAAATGCAGGCAGAGCAGGAACTTCGTGAGGCATATAATCATCGGAGGTTCCTTCTCCCCTTATGGCAGCAATGGGCAGGATAAAGTCGCCCAGAGCATTCTTCTTTTTTAAGCCTCCGCATTTTCCCAGGAACAGCACTGCTTTGGGAGCGGCAGCTGCCAGCAAATCCATTACCGTGGCCGCATTGGCGCTTCCCATGCCGAAATTGATCATGGTGATCCCGTTGAAGGCGGCTGCCGGCATGGCAACCTTCCGGTCCACCACCCGGGTATTTCCAATTTCACAGAACTCATCCAGGTAATCTTTGAAGTTTGTCAGCAGAATATGTTTTCCGATCTCCTCTGTGGCAACACCTGTATAGCGTGGGAGCCAGTTCTCGGTAATTTCCTTTTTCGTTTTCATCCGAACTTTATTACTTTGTAGACTCATGCGAAGATAAGCCATTTCATGCGAAAACTGAATCTTCCGGCATATGATTTCAGATACAGGACCGAAGATGGAAATCTTATGGTACTTGACGTTTACCGTAAACGCTTTGTAAAGCTCACCCCCGAGGAGGAAGTGCGGCAAAGATTTGCCCGCTACCTGGTGGAGGAGAAGGGATTCCCGGCCTCACTGGTGATGACCGAGTATGCATTAAAAGTGAACACGCTTTCACGCAGATGCGATATTCTGGTGCATAAGCCGGCCGGTAACCCGGCCGTTCTGGTGGAGTGCAAGGCGCCTGAGGTAAATATCAATCAGGCCAGCTTCGACCAGGTGGCGCGTTACAACCTGGCCTTCAGGGTGCGTTACCTTATGGTGACCAATGGATTAAAGCACTATTGTTGCGAGATTGATTTTGAGACGGGGAAAATCATCTTCCTGAAAGAAGTACCCGCTTACGCGGAGTTGGTAGTTCGTAGTTAATAGTCGGCAGTTATTTTACTAAGCAATAAGCACTAAGCATTAAATTTTTGGAACAGCAGCTCATCTTTGAAGCTGTGTCCATCAAACAACCACTCTCTTTTTCTTCCGCTTTCCCGGAAGCCGGCCTCCTCAAATAGCTTGATGCTGGCCTTATTGCCGGCAGCTATGTTACAGTAGACCTGATGGAGGTGGAGAACATCAAAGCAATAGGTGGTCATTGTCTCAAGCGCTTCCCTGGCATAGCCCTTTCGCCTGTCCGATTGATCGGCAATCAGGATTCCAAGGCCCACCCTGCGGTGATGGGGATCAAAATCGAAGAGGTCAACAGCACCGAGCGGACGGTGGTTGCTGATCAGCTGGATGATCATACGCAGCTGTTTTGCCTCATAGATATCTTTAGCAGCATGTTCAAGGTATTGCTTCAGGATGAACCTGGAAAATGGTGCGAGGGTTCCGCTTACCTGCCATATGGAAGTTTCGTTCTCCCATATATACAGCAGATCCAGGTCTTCAGGTTCAGGAGCCCTGAGAGAGATGGTCCGGTTCTCCAGGATTTGCATATTACTTCTGCTTATAGGAAATCACCTTGTAGTTCGATCTTTCACCTGCAAGTGCCTTGAAAGAGTCAGTTTCAGAATCATAGAGCACTTCGATCTCCTCTCCGGTTTCGGTATTCATCAGAATGATAGCGAAATCCTTCTGACTAATTTCGGGTGGATCAACGGCCAGGGTGAGTCCTTCGCCCACAAAGCCCTCCGCATCGATAATCTCCACGTACCACAGATCGTGCATTCCGATGGCTTCATCGGTGAAACGGCTATAGAGTGCCTGCAGTCCGTTGTTTATGGGCACATAGAAGGTATTATCGCTGGTGGTATTCAATGGATATCCTATATTGGTAGGTTGTGACCAGGTGCTGGTATTCTCCAGTTCACACCTGAAGATATCATATCCCCCCATATTAAAGTGTCCCTTTGAAGCAAAAATCAGGCGTTCACCGGTGGGAGACACAAAGACTGAGCTTTCATCTTTATCCGAATTGATCATATCACCCATATTAACAGGTTTGCCCCATCCTCCTTCCCGGTTCCTTTCGGAAGTCCACAGGTCGAGACCTCCTTCTCCGCCATTCCGGTCGCTGGAGAGATAGATTAGACGTCCATCCGGACTGAAAGAAGCATGGTCTTCATTGGACCCGGAATTAATATCTCCCTTCATGGGTTCGGCCGGGCTCCAGACCTTGCCATTAAAAGTGCTCATCCATATATCGGAATTGCGCTTTTTGCCACTCTTAACCAGCAGTAGTTGCGTTCCGTCGAAGGATAGTCCGGTGGGCAGGAGGTCTCCGTCCGATACGATCTGGGGTGTGATCAGGATGGGAACACCCCATTGATTGTTTTCCCGGATGGACATGTAAACCGCTTCGTAGAAAGTCTTGGTATTGGCCCAGACCATAACCCTGCCATCCCCGGAAATCACACCGTTATAATCATCACTGGGACTGTTTATGGGTTCATTGAAATAAAGCCCGCGAACATTAATTGCAGCATCCTTGATAATCTTGGCTCTTTCTACTGCCTCTACTGCTTCGTCAGTGATTCTCACATTGTACTTTGACTCAAAATCTTTCATCTCACGGAACTGATGCAGGGCATCCAGGGCATTATCCATCTCGTTAACCTTGGAATAAGCCTCGGCCAGATAAAACCAGGTGTGGTGCGGAGCCTGTTTTTCCTTGTATTTTTCCTTCTTATATTTCAGAGTGATGTTTTGTGTGGCTTCAAGGAAGTAGGGAATCCCCTTGTGCTCCTCTCCCCGGATCTGGTTGTAGCACATGCCCATCCAGTATTTGACATTGGCATTATATGGTTCGAGACTGAGAACCTCATAAAACAGATAAGCTGCTTCCTGATAATCTTCCTCCTCTTCATAGAAAAAAAGTGCATCATAGAAATTTTCCTCTGCCTTCTGGGCAAAGAGAGAAACAGCAATCAAGCATTGCAATGCAAACAAAGACAGGAATCTCTTCATACCTTACAGGGTTTGTGTCCTACTCATCCAGCTTTAAATGGTCAGGAATCTCCACTTTCTCCATCTCAACAATCACGCCTTCAATAAGGCTGACCTCGAATTCCACCCTCCGGTTCAGCATCCTGCCATCGGGAGCATCTCTGTTATCCCTTGTGGTATTCCTGGCTACATTATCATTTTCACTCATACCGATTACCAGCATGCGATCTTTTGTAATGCCATTAAGTATCAAGTACTTGTACACGGCTCTGGCGCGATTGACTGAGAGTCGCTGATTGTAATCAAAGGTGCCTTTGGAATCGGTGTACCCGTTGATTTCAAGTTTTAGCGGGGGATGTTTTTCCAGTATGGAGCTGAGGATATCCAGTTTTGCCATACTCTCTTTGCTAAGTGTATAGCTATCGAAATCAAAATAGATGGGCCTCAGGTAGTATTTCTCAGGTGTAGGATCCACAACCGGCTCGGGTTCTTGAGTCACTTCGGCCTCTACCTCTGCCTCAATTTCCTCTTCAACTTCCTCTTCCAGGCTTACCGCAATAGGTACCTGGTCACGGCCTATCATCTCAAATTTGAAGAGATCATATCCCGCGATTTTTCCATGGGTAAAGATGAAGGAAGTTCTGTCCTCGCTAATCTCTTCCGGGGAAAAGGTGTAGTCATCATCGGAGGTGTTAAGCGGATAACCCAGGTTAACAGGGACCGGTGGAAAGCTTCCATCTTCAAGCAATTCCGAATAAAACTGGTCGAATCCTCCCATGGTACTGTGTCCCTGAGAGCTGAAATAAAGTAGCTTACCATCCGGACTCATTTTTGGCGCATCCTCATTTAATAGGGTATTAATACCCGGGCCCAGATTCACAGGCTCTCCCCAGCTGCCGTCATCCTGCTGGTCGCTGCGGAAAATATCTATGCCACCAACTGACTCTTTCCGGTTGCTGGAGAAGTAGATGGACTTTCCATCGGGTGAAAAGCATGCATTCCCCTCGTAATACTTGGAGTTGATTGGTTTACCCAGAGAAACTGCCGGATTCCAGCGATCGTTTTCGTAGACCGACATATAGATGTTACTTGTAAACTGGTCGGCAACAGCAAGTAACATTTTTTTACCGTCGTTTGAGAGACTTACCACATCCATATTTCCATCGGAGGCTACCGAAGGGGTAATGTTCATTGGTCTGCCCCAGACATCGCCTTTTTTGACTGCTACGTAGATACCATTGTAGAAGGGGTTCTTTCCCATGAATACCATGGTTTGCAAGTCGCCCGACACCTGCATATTGTATCTGGAGGTATGGGTCTCCTGAACCTGTCCCAGGTTGCCGACACTAATTTCGACCGGACTGGCAGTACCTACCAGGGCGTTTCCGCAGGCCACAATTTGCTGATCCACATAAGCCTGAAGAGCCACATCCTTGGGATCAAGATATTTTGCAAAGGCATTATACTTCTCAATGGCCTTGTCGATCTCCATATTGATCCTGTAGGCATTACCCAGGTACAGAAGTGCATCGGGCGGAGCATCCGTCTCACCAAGTTTCCCTGGATTCACTTTTGTCGATATGCTCTGTTCAGCTTTCTCAAAATACGGAATGGATTCAGTTTTCCTCCCGGGGATATTGATCAAGCACAGACCCATACGGTAGTTGATATATGCATTGTCCTGATATCCTTTGTTATATACTTTTCCAAAGGCGTAGAGTGACTCTTCGTAATCCTCCTCAGCGAGGAAGAATTCACCATCATTAAAGTCGACCCTGACACTCTGGGCCAGTACAAGGGAAGATAGAAGACAAAAAGACGCAAACAGGATTAGCCTTCTCATATCGGGTGGATTTAGCGTGAATACTACAAATTTAAAAATTTAATTGACAGTACAATAAATTTTGGACAATAGAGATGCTTATAAAACAAGTAATTAGTCCTCCACTTTCTCTTCCTTTTTTCGCCGCCTCCACCAGGCAATAATAAACCAGAGGAGCCCTGCTCCTGCAAATACACTTAATACAATCGGGGCCCAGGCTGTATTGTTTGCAGCTCTTTTGCTTTCGTCATACTGATCCCCAAACAGCTCGGAAAGTATCTTTTCAATCTCTTTTTTACTGACTCCTTTCAACTCAAGCTCCCTGGCAAGCTTATCCATTAGCTGCTCTGCCGTATAGATTCCTTCCTTCTGAAGATCAAGTGATTCCAGGATTTCTCTTAGCTGTCCATCGCTTGATTGAAGCAGGTCTTCATAAATCTTGCGCACCTCCAGGGGTTTTTCCAGGCTTGCAAGCATATCCTTTCTGACATCGTCCATGGTGAAGCCCTCGGCTTCGGCCACTTTTTCCAGGTGATCAAGCAGATCCTGACTGCTGAGTATGCCTTCGGCTTCCAGGTCCAGCTGCTCCAGGTATGTTCTGAGTGCACCATCAGAGTTTTCCTTTAACAGCTGCAGTAAGATTTTTGCATTTCCGCCCGTAAGATCATCAGCAAGCAGGACATCTACCTCGTTTACACTATATTCTTTGACTGCGGCCTCTGTGTATAGAAGTTCATAAAGCTCACGTTCCGTTCCGGGTCCCTCATCCAGGGAATCAGGAGCCAGCAGCTCCAGGTATTCCTTCAGCGGGCCCTCCGAGTTTTCTATAAGCTCCAGCCTCAGCAGCTCTGCTTTCTCTTTATCTTTTAAAACAGCAGCTTCCATAGCGGCTTCCGCCTCTGCAGCTTCCTGTTCTGCGGCCTCCATAGCAGCTTCCTGTTCCGCGGCCTCCAAAGCCTCCGCGGTCTCATCCGAGCCTTCCTCTTCAGGTATAAGAGCAGTGACTGTCAAGAGGTTTCGGTGGATATTGCCATCCTTGTCGGTCATTTCCAGCTCCACCTGGCTATTTCCGGGAAGAGGGATGATCTGCAGATCGGTTCTGCGCTTCTCTGTGACAATAGTATCTGTGGCGACCAGTACACTGTCCTGGTAGGTTCTGACAATGATGGTACTGCCTTTGGATGCTATAACCGGCACCACAAAAGCTACACCGGCATCCGCCTCGAACTGTGACTCCCGCAGCTTAATCTGGCTCTCTTCACCTTCAAACACTTCAGCATCCCCGGCGACTACTTCCTCTTCAATCAGAGCCAGTTCAATATTGTCCTCAAGGGAAATACCCTTTTTGTTTGATACCATGGTTATCTCAAGGGGTCTGATAAGATCCTGGTAGCCTTCGCCCTCAAAGTGGAGCTCGTAAATCCCCTGTTTCAGCTGTAAGGCAAATGTACCTTCCTCCGTGGGCGAGGTGTAGGTAAGCGTATCACCGGTATTGCTGTCGATGACATAGATGGCCATACGGCTTGAATCGATCCTGCCGTCTTCTGTCCGTAGATTCCCGTAAACCGAGTAAAGCCTGGGATTATTCACCGAATAGATATTCATGTAATAGATATCGTTGCGGCCGATTCCGAGCGGACTGTAAATGGAGTAGTAGGCTGCAATGCCTTTATTAATGGGCTGGAAAAACAGATCATCGTCCGTTGTATTGATGGGATAACCAATATTTACAGGCTCGGCCCAGCTGCCATCCTCCTTCTTTCTGGAGTAGAAAACATCGTATCCTCCCATGTTGTAATGGCCATAGGAAGAGAAATAGAGCATCTGTCCATCTTCGCTGATATAGGGGGATTCCTCGTTATAGCGTGTGTTAATGGTGCTTCCAAGGTTTACAGGGGAACCCCACTTTCCGTCTGACTGCTTTTCCGACAGGTAGATATCCAGTCCTCCATAGCTTCCTTTGCGGTTACTGGTGAAATACAGGGCCTGACCATCCTTGCTGAAACATGCATGGGATTCCCAGTACTTGGTGGATATGTGCTCACCCAGCTTGATGGCGGGAGTCCACATTCCATCCTCCATCCGGCTGTAATAGAGGTTTCCGATATAGTCGTCGTCATAGTAGAGGATCATCTCGCTTCCGTCGTAGGAAAGGGCCACAGGATAAACATCCGCATCAAAGCCCATAAGCTGGGTAATGATCTGGGGATAGGACCAGCCTTCCTCCGTTTTTTCGGTATAGAAAGCACCGTCGTAAAAAGGCAGTTCAGTTACAAAGGCCATCTTTGTTCCATCGCCGGACACTACCGGACGGATATCGGAATAACGGGTATTAATCAGGGAATCCATGAGCATCAGGTCTATATCAACCGGCATGGTTTTCAGGCGCTGTGCATTTCTGCATGATTGAATCTGGGCCAGAACGAGTTCCTCATCGTAAACATCATGGTCCATTACCTCCAGGAATTCCTCATAGGATTCAATGGCCTGGTTGAGCAGTTCATTGACCAGGTAGGCAGTCCCCAGGTAATAGAGGACATCAGGTGGAGCTGTACGCTCCTTAAAGTTATTTTGCTTGTAATCGGGATTAATATTTTTACTTGCATCGAGCAGGTGCTGAATCGCTTTGTCCTTCTGGTAGGGGTCGTTCAGAAGGCATATACCGATCTTATAGTTCAGATTGTCATTGCCCGGATCTGATTTCAAAAGAGACTCGTAAAGGGGAAGAGCCTCTGAATATTCTTCAAAGAGGAACCAGGATTCCGCATCAAGGAAAACATTACGAACAGAATCTCTCTGAGCAAAAATCAGGGTGGGAGCCAATAAAAAGATAAGGAAGGACGAAAACAGAACTCTTCTCATACAGCAAGCAATTTTGATAAAATTAATCAAAAATTCCTTTCAAATCTTTCTGAAGTTCCGGGCGATTATCAACAGGTCATTGAAGACCCGGTAATTTTTAGAATAAACCACATTTATCTCATTTACCCTTTCCGGACTAAGGGTTTCGGGAGGGTATTGACTCCCCGGATTCAGGATTCCTTTTTTGAGATGGGGAAGTTCGGGGTGTTCCATGTGTCCCGAATCAAGGTACCCGACCCATGTGCGGAATCCCAGAAGAACCCAGAGCGTATTGCCCACACTATTGAAGTGACCCCTTACCAGAAGAAACCAGAGCGGGAAAGTACACAGAAGGAGGAGGGAAGATAAGAAATCAAAAAGCCTTTTTTTGCGGCGGTTTGACTCCTTCCCAATGGAATTGAAGTGGATGGTATAGAGGTCGCCCGAGGTATTTATGGAGTTTGAACCGATCACTGAAAGGCTTTCAGGAGGCGCTATTTTGAAGTCAACCTGAGTTCCCAGGAGCCTGGTCATGATCTTAATGATCCTTTGGGAGGAAAGGTCTTTAGAGCAAAATACAATTTCGTCAAGACGCATGATGGCAGAAATCTCATCGATCTGGTCAATATGACCAATATAGTCTGGATTCCCTTCCACGCCCTGCATATCCGGTGAAGGGGAGACAAAACCCAGGATCTCGGGCCGGGCCTGCGTCTCCTTCAAAAGACTTCCGACCCGGCGGGCTTCCTCTTCCATGCCCACGATGACCATCCGTTTCTGCCTGTTCAGATCAATTTGAAAATCGGCAACCCCGGCCAGGTGAAGAACCAGCCTTATGCTCAGGGTTCCAATAATAGCCCAGAGAGAACCAAGGAAGATCAGGGCCCTGGAAAACCTCCATTCCAGGGGTAGCATAGCATATATGACCAGGATGACAATGGTGCCGGCAAGTTGCCCTTTCAGAAAGGAAAGAGGCCGCAGGGGCTTGTCATATGCTCCCGAATAATACAGGGAGATCAGCCATATCAGGATGTATGCAGGAACAACCACCCTGAGGAAAACAGGGGGATAGTAATCCATGGTGTCAAATCGGATCTGTTCCCAGAAGGGGAGCACAAAGAGATACCCCAGGTAGATAATTATACCATCAAGCAGTGGCCTGTAGATTCGACTGATAAAACGTTTGACAAGGGACAGTGTGGCTCTGAAATATATAGCCAGGTGAATCAATATGCTGAAAGTTTTTGCTTTCCTGGAACTAAAATGCTTCCTGGCGAAAATAACCATGGCCTGGTAGAACATTTTTACATAGTTGAGGCTCCCTTTCTTGGTACTCTCTCCCTTATAATGTATGATGGTGGTATGGGGAAAGTAGTAATTGCGGTATCCTGCCAGTGTGATCCGGTAAGAGAGATCTATATCCTCACCATACATGAAAAAGGTCTCATCGAGGTAAGCGGTTTTCTCCAGGGTCTCTTTTCTTAAAAACATAAATGCACCCGCCAGTACATCCACGCAATGTACACTCTCATTGTCCAGGTATCCCAGGTTGTATTTCCCGAATCTCCTTGACTTTGGAAAAAGGCTCGAGAGCCCGAACATCTTATAAAAGGAGACCGCGGGGGTAGGCAGGGAGCGCTTTGATTCCGGAAGAAATTCCCCTTTCCCATCGATCATCTTAACGCCCAGGGCCCCGGCATCGGCATGAGTATCCATAAAATCGATGCAACGAAGGAAGGTATCCTCTTCCACCACGGTGTCGGGATTCAGCAGCAGAACATAACGGCCCGACGATTGGGCTATGGCCTGGTTATTGGCCTTTGAGAAACCTGCATTATAGCTGTTTTCAATTAGCCTGACCGTGGGGAATTTTAGACGCACCTCTCTGACAGAACCGTCCACGGAATTATTATCCACCACGAATACCTCCGCATCATAAGCTTCCTCCTTCATCTTTCCAATGGCCTCCTGCACGGAGTGAAGGCATTGTTCCAGGAAATGCCTGACATTGTAGTTGACTATGATAACGGATAGATCCATGGGCTCGCTTCGCTTGCAGTTTGTGCTCGCTTCGCGAGCGGTTAATAGTAAATGAGTTAGTATGTTAACGCATAACAGATCCCGGATATTGGTCAGGGCAGCTTAATTTCTACCTGGTTTCGCAGAAGATCCTCCATATTCTCTCTCTTCCTGATCAGGTAGTCCTTGCCCTGGTGTACCAGGACCTCGGCCGGCCGGAACCTGGAGTTGTAATTGGACGACATGGCATAGCAGTAGGCCCCGGCATTCTTAAATAGCAGGAAGTCACCCTCAGAGGCCTCGCTGATCTTCCGGTTCCATCCAAAAGTATCCGTTTCACAAATATATCCCACCACCGTATAGATACGGGTTTTACCCCCCGGCCTGCTCACATTGATAATCTCGTGGTAGGAATCATAAAACATGGGCCGGATAAAATGATTCATCCCGGTGTCGAGTCCTGCAAAAACGGTGGATGTGGTCTGCTTGATCACATTGACCCGGGCCACGAATGAGCCTGCTTCGCTAACCAGGAATTTTCCCGGCTCGAATACCAGGGTCAGTTCTTTTCCGTAGTCCTGACAGAATTGATTGAAGCGGGCCGAAAGATGCTTCCCCAGGTCTTCCACATCGGTGGCAATGTCGTCTGCCCGGTAGGCTACCTTAAAACCGCTTCCAAAATCGATATAGTCAAGTTCCTTGAACTGGCCGGCCGTTTCAAACATGATTTCCGTGGCTCTTAAAAATACATCTATATCCACGATATCAGATCCGGTATGCATATGGATTCCCTCCACCTTCATCTTGTTTGTCTCCACGATTCGGTGTACATGGGGCATCTGGTAAATGGAGATCCCGAATTTCGAATCAATATGACCCGTGGAGATCTTGTGATGGCCACCTGCCAGCACATGTGGATTGATGCGGACACAAACCGGTATAAGAGCACCGTATTTGACCCCGAACTCTTCCAGGATGGCAATGTTATCGATATTGATACGCACACCCAGATCAACAGCTTCTTCGATCTCCTCGATGGAGACACAGTTGGGGGTATAAAGGATGTCCTGTGGATCGAAGCCCGCTTTTAGTCCAAGTTCCACCTCCTGTACCGAAACCGCATCCAGGCCCGAACCAAGGCCCCGGAACAGCTTTAACACATT
>CAYWGP010000153.1:0-3941 GCA_964458155.1 uncultured Bacteroides sp. | reverse complement strand
GTAGCGAGAGGGAGACTTGAACTCCCGACCTCATGATTATGAATCATGCGCTCTAACCACCTGAGCTACCTCGCCATCGCTTTCGGGCTGCAAATATATAATTTTTTAAGATTGCGGCAAAGAGAATTAAACCATGAGTTAATCCGGGTGTTTTCGTATATTAGAGAAACATGTACACCAGGGATTAATATGGTAAGTGGTTTAGATGATATAAGTGTTATATGGCAGTGGATCATCTACCTGGGAGCCTTCGGAATTGTGGCTGTTGCCGCCCGGAAGCTGGCTGGAATATTTCAAAAACTGAAGCTCCCCCTGATTTCAGGATTTCTTGTAATCGGTCTGGTTTCAGGCCCCGAGATTCTGGGATTGATTGAGAAAGACGCCCTGTTGAATCTGGCATTTCTGAATGATATAGCCCTGGCCTTTATTGCCTTTGCCGTTGGATCGGAACTCTACCTGAAAGAGTTACGAAGCAGGATGAAAAGTATAATATCCATGACCATAACCCAGATTGTGGTGACATTTACCCTGGTGAGTCTGGCCATCTTTCTTATTTCTGATTTAATAGCATTTACAGCTGGGATGAGCGTATCAGCCAGATTAGCAATCTCTGCACTGGGGGGTACCATCGCCATTGCCAGGTCGCCGGCATCGGCCATTGCCATCATCAATGAGCTGAGGGCAAGGGGGCCTTTTACCCAGACAGCCATTGGGGTCACTGTGGTAAAAGATTTTCTGGTTATTGTGATTTTCGCAGTCATATTTACCCTCTCGAAATCCATGATTATGGAGATGGAGTTCAGGTTAATCTATCCGATCCAGGCGTTGGCTGAACTGATTCTAGCCTGCGGTCTTGGATTTTTAGTCTGGGTCATACTCAGGGGGATCTTTACTTTCAAAGGAGTGATGGCATTGAAGAAGGGGATGGTTCTTTTACTGGGATTCCTTGTCTATTATTTTACCCATGTTGTTGAGGATCAGTCAATCCACTATATTGGCCTTGAGATACATATAGAGCCCTTGCTCATCTGCATAGTCGGGAGCTTCCTGATAACCAACTATTCGGTCTACAAAAACGATTTTATTCGAATTATTAAAGAGCTTGGTCCCTATGTATATGTAGTTTTTTTCACACTTACAGGGGCTATGATATCTCTGGAAGTACTGGCCAAACTATGGTTTGTGACTCTGATCATCTTCGGAGTCAGAATGGTATCCCTGTTTCTGGCAGGATATGCTGGAAGTTCACTGGCAGGAGACTCAGCTCTTTTTCGCAGGATCTCCTGGATGCCTTATGTGACTCAGGCTGGCGTGGGAGTGGGTTTGGCTACAATTATTGCAACTGAGTATTCTGTGTGGGGAACGGAATTTGCAACAATAATGATCTCCGTTATTGTAATTAATCAGATAGTGGGGCCTCCTTTGTTTAAATGGGCAATTCACCTGGTTGGGGAATCGCATGTTAGATCTGATGGCAGTTTCGATGTGGAACGTAAGGTTCTGATCTTTGGTTGGGAGAATCAATCAATGGCTCTGGCCAGGCAGCTGAGCAAGCAAAAGTGGAAGGTGGAGTTTGTTGTCCAGGACCCCACTGTGGAATTGATGGGAAATAAGGAATTCAAGGTGCACGAATTTTCAGGATCGGATAATTTATCCCTGAGGAAGTTCAGTGCCGAAAATGCCGATACCATCCTCTGTCTTTTGTCCGATGAAATGAATTATGCCATATGCGAAACCGCCTATGAGCATTTTGGCACCAGGCATTTGATTGTTAGGCTGAATGACCGGGAATTCTACAAAAAATTCCATAGTATCGATGTGATGGTAATTGATCCGGCCACGGCCATGGTTTCCCTGATGGAGCACTTTGTGCGATCGCCCATAGCAACTTCCCTGTTACTGGGTATGGATGAGGGACAGGATACCATAGATATTGAACTGCGGAATTCCGACTTCCACGGGCTGACCCTTCGTGATCTGCTTCTGCCCTCCGATGTTATTATTTTATCTGTGACAAGGGGCGAACATCCCATCATCTCTCATGGATATACCCGGCTGCGGCTTGGAGATATCGTGACCATGGTGGGTTCCGTTGAAAGCCTGGATGCAGTTCGTCTGAATCTACAAGGATATTAAGAATGAAAAATATGCAATACCTTCTGTTAGCCCTGTCCATTATTCTGATGGGCTCCTGCAGTCACAAATACGATCCCAATACGCTTGGCCTTGATTTCTACCAGTGGAATCTCTGGCAGGACAAGGGTCCTGTGCAGGAAGATGATCTGCCCTCCTGCGGCTGGGATGACCTTCACAGAGGGAAAGGCAAACTGGTAAGAATCCCCGCTTCGCTGGAGGAACATTTTACGGATCTTGAGAGCAGTGATGTTTTCTGGTACCATTGCCGGTTTACACTCCCTGAACAATGGGAGGAGAGAACAATCTCAATGTTTTTTGAAGAGGCTGGCCCTTTTGTTGAGGTTTTTTTGAATGAGAAAGCTGCAGGCTCCTTCCGGGATGAAGAGGGAACCTATGAGTTAGATGTCTCTGATGTCATTTATTATACCCGTGACAATCATCTTTCCATCAGGATAAGCGGTGCCGGTGGAGATGCAGCCATGAAGTCCGCTGGTATAAGCGGGACGATACTGGTGAAGTCCGGAAACTGAGGGGAAAGCCCTTACCTGGCTTCAAACAGGCGTAAATTTACAAATATTGCCTACCTTCGAAATCAATCTGATAAGCTTATAAAAACATGGGGAAAGTACTGGAAAAGATTGCAGAGGGCAGGGTCCTGGTTTCGGATGGGGCCTGGGGCACCTTTTTACATCAGAAAGGTCTGAAGGCAGAGGAATGTCCTGAATCCTGGAACCTTGAACGGCCCGAAGATGTGATGGAGATTGCCACATCCTATGTGGAGGCGGGAGCAGATATTATCCTGACCAACAGTTTTGGCGCAAGCCCCATGAAGCTGGAGGGATACGGGCTTGAAAATAAGTGCTTTGAACTGAATAAAAGTGCTGCTGAGATTTCAGGGAAAGCAGCAGGTAACAGGGCCCTGGTAATGGGTTCTATAGGCCCTACGGGGAAGATGGTGCTCATGGGTGAGGTCGGTCCACAGGAAGTGTTTAAGGGATTTATGGAACAGGCAAAGGGATTGGCAGAGGGTGGTGCCGACGGCATTGTCATAGAGACCATGACCGATCCGGAGGAAGCCAGGCTGGCCATCGAAGCGGTTAAAAAAGTCACTGCATTGGATGTGGCCTGTACCTTTACCTTTTCCCGAAACCAGGATGGTGTTTACCGGACCATGATGGGAACCGATCTGGCAGCCTACCTGGAGATGGCCCTGTCGGCCGGTGCAGATATTATAGGAGCCAACTGCGGGAACGGAACTGCCGGTATGATTGAGATTGTAAGGGAGATCAGGAAACTTGATCCGGATATTCCGTTACTGGTTCATGCCAACGCAGGACTGCCCGTTTACCAGGATGGGAAGACCATATTCCCTGAATCGCCTGGTGAGATGGCTGCACAGATCGAAGAGCTGGTGGCCGCAGGGGCCAGTATTGTGGGAGGGTGCTGCGGTACCACTCCGGAACATATCCGGCAGATCGCGCAGGTTCTGGCAACATAAGGGAGTGAATTGGGGCCTGGAGCCACCGCTGCTGTACCATATCACGCCTCTTTCCATAAATTCCCTGAGTTTCATGGGGAGCTGCTTCCCAATAAAGGTAGAAATTCCTTCAGTCCGGCTTTCAGAATGCCATGTTCAGGTAGATGGTGGGGGTAAAGGGGACCGCTTCAGCATGAATACTGATGCTGCTGGTAAGGGAATCGGGTATGCGGATCACATTGGAGTATTTGATGTTCTCATAGTTAAGCACATTCAGTATGGAGATCCCTGCTTCGAAGCTGTAGCTCTTAACATTAAGACGGTAGAA
>CAYWGP010000152.1:0-6219 GCA_964458155.1 uncultured Bacteroides sp. | reverse complement strand
ACAAACCCGGCATGGTTCTGTGATGACCTTCAATGCCGAAGACCTGTTCATTCGTTCAATCCGGATGCGATGGTCGTACAAACTGGGTATCTCAGGCTCAAATTCAGTAAGATTAGCAAAAAACTCTTCCCGGATGACCAGGACAATGTTGATCTTCAGCCTGCTCTTCAGAATTTCGCTGAGATCATCGACCAGTTTCTGCCGTTCATTCTTACTGGAGAGTACAAAGATCTCTTCAAATTGGTCGAAGATCAGTGTAATGGGCTTGGATTGCTCAAAGAAGATATCTTCCAGGATCTCAACTGCATTTTTGGAACCATTGCTGGAAAATTTCTTAATTCCGGATATGAAGTTACCATGGGCTTTCCTGCCGGAACGGATGTTAATGGAGAAAATATCTTCCTGGGGTATTCTGGAGAGGAGCCCGCAATTGACAATGGATGATTTGCCGGTCCCCGACCTGCCGTAAACCAGGATGAGCTTCCCTGAATACAGCATCCTGAATATCTCCTCGATCTCCTTTTCCCTGCCAAAGAATATATTCCTGTCCTCCAGGGTATAAGAGTCAAGGAATTTAAAGGGAACACAGACATCCTTTCGTTTGCCCTCCTGGTCTTTCCTGAGCCTGGAAAATATGGCATCAAGGGAGAGATCCTGGTTATGCTTGTCTTCGGACATTGGGGTACTGTTTTCTTATATGGTGACGTTCAGTTTGTCAATAGCATCTTTGTGCTGCTTATAGGTCTTTTCTGATGCAAAGAATTCAAAAAATTTCAGCAGGGACTTTAGTGTTTCGGACTCATGCCCGGTCCCTTTAAGATTAAAGCTTCCCCCATTCCAAACCGGCCTGTATTTACAGTGCCTGGCAGGATCCCAGTCGATGTACATGAAAATATCAGGGATCTTGTTCTCCCCTTCGTCCGAATAGATCAGCAGGGGATCCAGGTTCAGATATTCGGCCTCGTCCTCCTTGATGATGATGATTGCAGGTGTATTCACCAGCTCCGACAAGGCTTTGTTATAAGCATTGAACTCGGAACTGTTTCCGATCACTTCAGAAAAGGTGTGAAAGAAGCTGGGGTTGGTCCATTTCCGGTACCTGACCGAAATGTGGTCCACATAAAGGAAAGGATAGTTCATCAGGAAATCCAGCCCTGTGAGAATGGTTTCCAGCAGTTCTTCAGTCTCCTTGCAAAAATCTTCTATGATTTTATCCGTGAGTGTTAGCTGAGGGTGAGAAAGTTGATTGCGGATGGCGGCAAACCTGTTGAAGGCCTGCTGAGCTTTGGTCTCAGAGCCCTTTTTGGTTAAAAAATAGGCTTCCAGCTCTTTGATGAACATGGGAACCTTATTGTTCTGAAAGGTCCTGATAGACTCCCGGGTCAGCGAAATCCATTTCCCGAAGGAAGTCCTGGTGAACCAAAGTGGGAATTCCTTTTTATATGCTTCGGGTATTTTGATAGTTGAGCTATTGCAATTCTCCATAAGATCCACCACAGAGATCAGGGCGAGCAAATGGATGACCGATTCGGAGATCTTCAGGGTCTGCCTGAGCCGGTTTTCATCGGATGCCAGGTATTCCTTGGTATTCAGTCTCCTGTATTCCAGGGCAATGGGATAGGGATAATCATTCTCGATTCTCCTGTTATATTGGCGATCCATCATAGGATTTCTTGTCTTTTCACAAATCAGGGATCTTTAATGCATCGGACAGAGGCACCTGCTGGTGTACCCCGGCCACTCCAATAAGAAAAAAGGTCATATTCAGCCCAATTAAAATAACAACCGACAAAAAGTACAGCAGCAGTCACATAAGCTCCTTTTTCATCCATCCAGAAAAATGTTGCTTTGCCCATGTCACTCCAATCAATATCAGTTTGTAGCCAACCACCCAATAAAGCACTGAAACCACTTTCATTGGGAGATGGGTCAGGATTAGTACAATTTGGGCTACCTTCCGTTAATTCATATGCTGCATTTTCTATTCCCCCCAGATTATCTACGAGGATCTCCCAATCATTTCTGGTTGGAATATGCCAACCATCAGGACAAATCCCCTGTGTGGGGCCTGTTGGTCCAGGATCAAGTATATTCCCCCCCCACCATTGCATGGCTTCATGCCACTGGTACAATCCGCCATATTGTGAACAGTTGTACTCCTGATTCTCATAACAACATTTATCAATGGTATCATTATCAATAATCTCCAGAAGCAATTCGTCCATTTCTTCAATAGTGTAAGGAGGATTTATGTCAATGCGGGTACCCACATTCAGGTTTTCTGCCATCCAGATCTGCTCTCCTATCTGGACAACCCTGTAGAAATTTGTATCCATATCCATGACCCGGTTGACAAAAAGGTCTAGTTCATCATCTCCGTTTGCCGTGTTTATCTGGATTGATTCCGTACGCGTGGAAAAATTCTGTCCTGTCCTGTCAATAGACACGGTCACGGCCACACTATCGGATACATCAAGAAATCCTCCTAAAGGATCAATACTTATCCATGGTGCACTAAGCTCAAAAGCATAGTTCATCTGCTCCTTGCCTGTGTTAGATAGATGGAATGTTAGTGAGTCTGATTCAAACCCGAATTCAAGCGAGTCTAAAGAGAAAATTACTCGGCCACTTCTTTCCAGTGAGAAATCGAGGCTTTTCGTCTCTGCCTCCATGACTATAACATATTCTTCATCTGCGAAATAATCATTTGCAGAGGCCCTGGCAGTATGACTGACAGGATCAATGTTTCTTATTTGGTAATACCCACTGGAATCAGTTAATACGCTTTGATCACCTGGGCTCAATTCGACAAGGGCATTTTGAATCGGGTCATTGTTTTCGTTGTCTGTAACAGTCCCGTTAAGCTGGCCATACAAGATTATTTCCGTACTTACGCATGAAGAAAGGTATAGAGTTAAACAGCCTAGAATAAAGAATCCCGAGAATCTTAATAGTTTCATAGTCATAACTGTATAGTTGTGAACTCGATAACAAATAAATCTAATGATAATATGGACACAAGTCAAATATATTAGAGAGTGAAGGGATTACTGAATGAAGACCTATAGCATGCTTGAATCATTTCACAGATCAGGGATCGTTGTCATAACAGAGTTTTTCAATAATTTCATTGTTCTGGGTCGGGAACTCCTCCTCCCAGGTGTTATTCACCATAATCCCGGTATTCAGGTTCTCAGCCATCCATACCTGATCGCCGATCCTGGTTGTCCTGTATAAAATGCTGTCCCGATCCATCACGTAGTTCACGTAGATCACCAGGCTATCAACCTGTATTCCTCCTTACTATGGTGGGGGAAGGCAATATTACACACCTCGGAAAAATGACCACCAGGATGACATTTTGTTGCGATGTTACAACCGGGTACTACTATAATACGGTGGGTAGTTTTGTCGCCGCAAACGGAGATGTCCTTGACTTTACAATCCCTGAAGGTCAGATAGTCCCGAATGATGAGGATAATTCCGCGTATTATCAAACAAAATTTAACGATCCCATAATATTCACAGGGGGCACGGGACGATTTGAAGGAGCCAGTGGCATGGCATATACACATGCATATGTTCATGATGGTGCTGATGAGTGGCGAACAGATTTCTTTAGTAAGGGTACCCTTATATTGGTTAAAGGCAAACGGTAATCGATTAAGGTAATTAACTGTACCCCGGTTTGGGCCGGGGTTTTATTTTAACCTGAAATGATCTTATTGGTTTGAAGAATTCGATCAGGAATCCTAAACAGCTATTTGCTTTTTTGTAAATCATACTTTACATTTGGTGTAGTTATTTGTAAAATACACTAGCATGATACATCGCCCCTTCTGGCTCAGTCGTTTGAATAAGGCATGGGAAAAAAGGCCACTGATCTGGCTATCCGGTGTACGCAGAAGTGGTAAAACCACCTTATGTAAAATGGTTCCGGATGCTGAATATCTGAATTGCGATTTGCCTTCAGTAAGCAGACAACTTGAGAATCCGGAATATCTGTACAAAAACTTAAGTCCCGGCACAACCATCATACTTGATGAAATACACAGAATTGAAGATCCAAGCCTGGTCTTGAAAATTGGAACAGATGAATTCCCCGAGATAAAAATACTGGCAACCGGATCGTCCACACTGGCTGCAACTAAGAAATTCCGCGATACACTCACCGGGAGAAAAACTCAACTGCACCTGCCCCCTGTATTATGGAATGAGTGCCTGTACGATTTTGAAATTCCTGATCTGGAACGGCGGATGCTTCATGGTGGGCTACCGGAATTCCTTTTAGAGGATAGCAAAGAGGGGAATTTTTTTGCTGAATGGATAGATAGTTACTATGCCAGAGATATTCAGGAACTCTTTGGGGTCAGGAACCGGACCGGTTTCCTGAAACTGATGAATTTGCTGTTCCTGCAAAGCGGAGGACAACTCGAAATAACTTCATTGGCCAGGGATAGTGCACTAAGCAGGCCAACTGTTATGGCACACATTGAAGCATTATCAGCAGCGCATGCCATCAGGCTGGTACAGCCTTTTTCTAACAGAAGGAAAAAGGAAATTGTCAAACGTTCCAAAGTCTATGCTTTCGATACAGGTTTTGTGACCCATGTAAATGGTTGGAACGAGATCAGAGAAACTGATAGGGGATTGCTCTGGGAGCACCTGGTCCTGGATATGCTCAGTGTAACATCTAAGACTGTGAATTATTGGATGGACAAAGAAAAAACTGAAATCGATTTTGTGATACAGAGGGAAAATGACAGAATCGATGCCGTGGAGTGCAAAATCAATCCTGGCAAATACTCACCCAAAGCACTTTCTAAATTCCGCACATATTATCCTGAAGGTAAGAACTTTTGTTTTTCACCACATATAGCAAGCCCTTATAAACTCAGATTTGGTGAACTGGAGGTGGAGTTCCGTTCTGTGTTGCAAGATCGACATAATTCATAAATAAGAACGTATACAAAATTCTTTAGCCAAAATACCCGTCTGAAGCGATCCCAACCCAAACGCAACCCGGAAGGTTCTGTATGCATCTTCAGAATAAAGACATCTGAAGTGTAATAAGAATACCCTCAACAATGAAAACAAATCCAGCATATAAGATTAAGGCCTTCCTTTTTGTGATCCCGATTATGATCCTGGCTATGTTCACCCTGCCTTCCTGCGAGAAGATGGATCCGACTCCCAAGGAGCCCAGGAAAGTAGAACTCAATAAGAAGGCCGCCGAGATTTTGCAGGCGGACCGGCAGTTTGCTTTTGAACTCTTTAAAGAGATCCACGCGCTAAGTGATGCGGAGAACCTGATGATCTCCCCACTCAGTACCTCCTATGCCCTGGGGATGACCCTCAACGGGGCCAACGGCACCACCAAGGATGCCTTTCGCGATGTGCTCCATTTCAACGACCTGACCGACCAGGAGGTGAACGAGAGCTACCAGGATCTGATGGCACAGCTGGTGACCCTGGATAAGGAGGTGCAGTTCAGCATCGCCAATAGCATCTGGTACAAGCTGGGATATAATGTGCTGGAAGCATTTATTACAACCAACCAGGAGTATTTCGATGCCGCGGTGGAGGAACTGGATTTTTCGGATCCGGGAGCTGTGGATATCATCAATGGCTGGATCGAGGAAAAAACCAATGATAAGATCAAGGACATGCTCGATTACATCCCCGGGGATGCGGTCATGTACCTCATTAACGCCATCTATTTCAATGCCAACTGGAAGTACCAGTTTGATCCCGAGGAGACCTTTGAGGATGTTTTTAAGCTGGAGGGCGGAGGCACACACCAGGCCGATTTCATGCAGATAGAAGGAAGCTTCAGTTATACCAGCCAGGAGAATTTTGAGGCTGTGGAATTGCCTTATGGCGACAGCGCCTTCAGCATGGTGGTCCTCTTGCCCAAACCCGAGGTGAGCATTGCTGCCCTGGTGGAGGCTTTGGATGCAGAAAGCTGGGATTCCTGGTTAAACGCTGCCTATCCGGCCAATGTGCTTATCCAGCTTCCCAAATTCAAGTACGATTTCAAATCCTTGCTGAACGATCCCCTGACCGACCTGGGACTGGGAATTGCATTCACAGAAAGTGCCGATTTCAGCAACATCACCCCCGGGGGAGGCATCTACATTTCGCGGGTGATCCACCAGACCTTTATCGATGTGAACGAGGAGGGGACCGAGGCGGCAGCAGCCACCATCGTGGAGATGA
>CAYWGP010000151.1:0-3794 GCA_964458155.1 uncultured Bacteroides sp. | reverse complement strand
TAGCCACCACGGACTCCAGTCTCCATGCATGATCGGTGGGAGGCGCATCATAGCTGCCGTTCCCGTTGTGATCCGCATAAAAATCTACCAAATAGGATTTCCCCGCTTCTACCACATGGGATTCCACATCAAATTCGGCAGCCTCGATCGATCCTATTATTATGGTGTCAAGGTAAGCTCCTGATGCCAGATCCCGCACATAAAGTGTCAGCATCTGTCCCACATGAGGAGTCATCCCGGAGAAGCGCACTCTCAGCCTGTGCTTCCACATCACATCGGTGAAATTGGTGTTGTGAACGAAGTTGAGCGTATCATCCCCCGCTGTGCTTTCGAACTCAAGACGCCAAGCATGGTCCGTTGGAGGGGCATCGTAATAACCGTTCTCGTTGTGATCGCTGAAGAAATCCACCCGGTAGGTACTGCCCGACATGGACTTGCTGAGTTCCACTGTAAAGCTATCGGAGACGATCTCACTTTCCCGGTCCTCTACTTCCCCGGTAGCGGCATCGATCAGGGCAAAATAGCTCTCCTGTCCCGCATGGGGAGTCATCCCGCTCAGGTTCACTACCACACGGTGGTCCCAGTCGATATCCTGAAAATCGGTGTTATGAGCAAAATCCAGTACTTCATTTTCCGATACCGCATCCAGGTCGTACCTCCAGGCATGGTCCGTGGGAGGATCGTCGTAGCCACCGTTACCGTTGTGGTCGGCAAAGAATTCCACCCGGTAGTCGTTTCCGGCAATTATCCCGGGTACCTCAATGGTAAAGGACTCTTCAATTACCCGGGTCATCCGGAGAAGCTCAGTGCCTGCATCCCTGTCCTCCACCAGCAACCAGAGCGTCTGTCCCACATGCGGGGCCATCCCCGTGAAATTGATGGTTAAGGTTGGTTCTCCAGACACAGGTTCCTCTACGATCACCTGTCCGACCATTCCCAGACCCACATGGGGATCGCATTGGTAATCATAGGTTCCCGGGATGGTAAACACATAACTATAAGTCCAGTCCATACCTGTTTCATTCCCGAAAGATTCCGGATTTGACGGATAGGTAGTCTGGGTACCGTTCACATTGTGAAATCCCTGGGAATTGGTCCATATGACCGTATCACCCACGGAAATGGTCAGCTGATCAGGGGTAAAAACATTGCTGGTGACGTCCACCGCATGAGAGCTTTGTGCCTCGACCTGATGGACAATACAGGCCAGCAATAATAGGAATCCAAAACGAGAATTCCTGTGTAAAAAAGTAAAGATTTTCTTCATGATAATATGGTTTATGTACTAATAAAAGACTTACTGATCCTTTTTTTCATACAACAAATCTATACTATTGGGTACAGGGTGCTTTGTAACCTAGGTCACCTAAATGGACAAGCAGTGTTAAAATAATGTTAATTAGATAGTTGTGATCAGCTCTATGTGACCCTGGTTACAATGCTGCAGAAGCTTTGACACCTATTTTTAAGCCATGAAATCAAAGTACATTTTCGGAACCGGTATTATGCTTCTTGGTATTTTGCTTATGCCGGCTTGCGTTTGGGATAATCTGGAAGAATTGTATCCCGATACCCCCAACTGTGACACAACGGCAGTCTCCTTCAGCAACGATATTGTACCTATTCTTACCAATAACTGCTTTGTCTGCCACAGCAATCTGAATGCCCCCAGTTTCGGCGGGGGACTGAGTTTTGAGGATCATCCCGATGTGGCCGGGTATTCGGACCGGATCATAGGGGCCATCAACCACGAGCCGGGATTTAATGCCATGCCACGGGGAGGTGATAAGCTGGACCCCTGTTCCATCCTGCTGTTTGAATCGTGGGTACAAACAGGAACCCCGGATAACTAAGAGATATGGACAACTATTTAATACCATACGCCGTAATTCTGGGTGGGCTTATGCTGCTACCATCAGTCCGGATCCAGGGTCAGGACCTGGAAACACTGCTGGAGGAGCAAATGGAACCTTCCACAAATTATGTGACTGCCACCTTCAAAGCTACCCGGATCCTGAACGGACATTCCATTGAACGAATGCCTGAAGGTCAGCTCGATTTCAGGATTTCGCACCGGTTCGGAAGGATCAATGAGGGGCCGTATGAATTTTTTGGCCTGGATCAGGCCAGTACACATTTGAGCCTGGAATACGGCATTCTGGACTGGCTCATGATTGGTCTGGGAAGAGGTACTTTTGAAAAAACGGTGGATGGATTTGTGAAAATAAGCCTACTGAGGCAATCCACGGGAAAAAGGAATGTCCCGCTGAGCATTTCCTGGATGTCGGGCATTTATATTAATGGTCTCCGCTGGATTCAACCAGAACAGGATAACCAGTTTGTACAGCGCCTGGAATATGTCCACCAATTGTTGGTTGCGAGGAAATTCGGACCTCGCATTTCTCTTCAAATCACCCCTTCCTACCTGCATCGAAACCTGGTAAAAACAGTTGAAGATCCAAATGACCTCTTTGCCATCGGAGCCGGTTCGAGGATTAAAATCACCAAAAGAATATCATTCAATGCAGAGTATTTTTATGTGTTTAAACCTGATCCTTCAACCCTTTCCTCTCCGATTTATGATCCTCTTTCCTTCGGAATTGATATCGAAACCGGGGGGCACGTATTCCAGCTCATCTTCACAAACGCTGTAGCCATGACTGAAAATGGATTCCTGGGACAGACAACAGGACAGTGGCTGGAGGGCGATATTCACTTTGGATTTAATATATCCAGAGTATTTCAGCTTAAGAAACAATAACACACTTCAAAATGAAAGCAATCATTATATCCATAGGTTTACTGCTTTTCTGCCAAATATCAAGCGGGCAGGGCAAGTATATGACCCAAAAGGGTTTCATCAATTTCCATTCCCATACCCTTATTGAAGATATCACTGCCAATAATGAGAAAGTGGCAGCGGTCATAGATAGTGAGAAAGGTGCAGTAGCCATTATCGTGCTTATGAATGAGTTCCAGTTCGAAAAGAAACTCATGCAGGAACATTTTAATGAAAACTATGTGGAATCAGAAAAGTATCCGAAAGCGACCTTTAGCGGACGCATTGAAAACCACAGCAAGGTGGACTATGAAAGGCCGGGGACCTATCAGGTCCAGGTAAAGGGAGAAATGTCCATTCATGGGGTTACCCGGGAAGTAGTCGCCAAGGGCACTATTGAAATCCGCGAAAATGACATTATTGCACGAACAAAATTCCTGCTCAATCCAGAGGATTATGCCATTCATATCCCCCGGGTGGTTCGAAAAAACATTGCGGAAAAACTGGAAATCACCGTAGAGCTATTTTGTCCTCCCTTATAAAGGACATTCGGAATAAAGTTCTTTACTCCCTGCATTCCTGTAATTCTTTTTCCATGAGTTCACGGGTCTTCCTATCAATGGAATAGAAAAAGAGCAGTATGGAGCAGGACATATACAGAATGCCCGGAAAGACCGAGATCAATAGTTTGATGCCGTTGATGGCTTCAGCTGTCTGTTCCACATTGGGAGGGAATTTAAAGATTGCCAGCAGCCATCCCGCCAGTGCACCACCGATTCCCCATCCCGCCTTTTGCGTAAAGGTGACCGCAGAATGAAGCCATTATTGCCACGCTTCTTGCTTATCAGTTAACAGGATAGAGTAAATATGAGAAGTGGCATGATATGATTCACGATTGGGTATACCGATATTTCCCGGATCCTGAGCATGGTGAATGGTATGGTTACCTGCACAGAGATGGCCGGATATCTGTTCCCTTGAAGGGGAATCTATGGAAAGGACCTTTCCATATACC
>CAYWGP010000150.1:0-10333 GCA_964458155.1 uncultured Bacteroides sp. | reverse complement strand
CCTGGAACCTGAAGGAGGGCTCAAGTGGTTCGTCGGCAGGGTCTGCTTCAGCTACATCGGCCGGATTAGTGCCCTTTGCTATTGGAACAGAGACCTGGGGTTCCATTGTATCTCCATCCACCAGGTGTGGTACCACGGGATTAAGGCCTACTTACGGCAGGGTTACACGGTCGGGAGCCATGGCCCTGAGCTGGAGTATGGACAAGGTGGGTCCCATTTGCAGGAGCGCCACCGACTGTGCCATTGTTTTTGATGCAATCAGGGGATTGGATCCTGCCGATCTTACCCTGATTGATGCGGGATTTACTTATCCCGGCGAGGTGGATCTCTCCTCGCTTCGAATTGGCTATTTTAAAAGTGCTTTTGACAAGCATTATGAGGTTGCCAGTTTCGATAAGCAGACTCTGCGTGTTTTAAAAAAGCTGGGGGCCGAACTGATTCCGGTTGAACTGGAAGGAGATGAGCTCCCCTACTATGCCATGTCCATTATCCTGGAAGCCGAAGCAGCAGCTGCCTTTGACGAGCTTACACGCTCAAATCGTGATACTCTGCTGGTACGACAGCACCGTTATGCCTGGCCCAACCTTTTCCGCACTGCCAGGTATATTACCGCGGTGGAGTATATCCAGGCTAACCGGATCAGGCATGATCTTATTCAAGATTACAACCGGCGCTTAAAGGATTTTGATGTGGTGATCACCCCATCTTTCGAGGGAGGCAATCAGCTGCTGGCCACCAATCTCACCGGTCATCCGGTGGTGGTTGTGCCCAATGGTTTTAAAGATTCTGGTTCCCCCACAAGCATCTCCTTTCTTGGGAACCTCTTTGATGAGGGAAGCATCCTTGCTGTGGCCGCAGCCTACCAGGAGGCCACTAACTTTAACAAGAAAAGACCTGGGGCCTTTAACAGGGCCGACTAGGTGGTCCCTGCCTTCGTCAGAGACCTGGAGCCAATCAGATAATCCAGGCTGTATTTCCCGGAGCCATTTACCACCAGTGCAAATAACATAAGGAAATAGTACAGGGGAATTTCAAACCCGTTGTCGCCCGCTGCAAAGCCATTGGAGATATGGGTGGTAAAAATGGCCACCACCATTACAAACATCATGGGAATAGCGATAATACGGGTGCCAAAGCCAAGCGTCAGCAATACAATTCCCAGTACTTCTGTGATCATGGCCAGAACGGCACTGACCATGGGAATGGGGTAATTCATGCTACCAAACCATTCTGCTACACCCTCAAGGTTTTTTACTTTCATCATGGCCGGACTGTAAAAGCCGATGGCCAGGATGATCCGGAACAGAAGCAGTTGAACATCACGCAACTTCTCCGCTCCCTCTACAAATTTTTTGTATAAGGCTCTCATATTCTGTATGTTATAGATTAATTTCCAAGATACCCGAGGATCATCTTTCGTTCAAGCAGATCCCCCAGGAATAACTTCAGAGCTTCATCAAGATACTTGCCGCTCTCTATACCCGCTACGCGGGCAAATTCATGTTTTATCCGGTCTAGAGCCAGCTTCTCTTCCTGTAGTCTGGTGATAATATATACATTCAGGGCCGATAGACTGAGGAACTGAACATGTCCTGATTCAGGAAGCCTGTAGAGCAGCGCAAAGTAATCCCCCTTCATGTGAATGGCCTCACGTACCGGAAGTGTATGCACCGGGTATTCCAGTTGTATAATTTCATACTCCGGATTAAAGACCAGAATGTTTCTGAACAGATCCCCTTCGCTGACGAAATCCGGATAGGGTCTGTCGGGCATGGTATGGATCTCAATTTCCATCCATTCAAAATATAGCAGGTCATCCAGGAAAGGAAAATTCATCTTATTGCCGGTCTTCTGCCCGGCATGATACTGGTAAAACTCCAGGGGCAGCTTCCATACCTGCGGTGTCTGGGGAAGTCCCGATGAGAAAAAATCATTTACAAGCTTTTGCCATGCATCCTCGCCCAGGGCAGCCACTGAAATCGGAAAAGCTGTACGAAGGGTGTCGTTAACCACATTGGAGACCAGCCGGCGGTAGTGATGCAACCTTCCGGGTGTGATACCGGAAACATCCTGCTCCTGGCCGGTTCTGCAGTAATCGCCAAGCAGCTCCATATTAGATATGGTTTCCTTACGCAGATTCATGTTTTACCTCCCAGTGCTTATTCAAAATACTCCTGATTTGGGTCAGCTCCCCCTGAATCTGTTCCAGGTCTTCAAAATTGTAGTCCCGTTCCAGCAGGACCGGCACCGGATTCATCTTCTCAATGGTCCATTCAAACAGTTCATAAACCGGATCAATTATGGGCTGTCCATGGGTGTCAATGATCAGGTCCGGTTCTACCTGTTCATGACCTGCCATATGGATATAGGCTACCCTGTCAAGGGGAAGCTGCTCAATATATTCCTTTGCATGGTAACTATGGTTGAATGCATTGACATATACATTGTTCACATCCAGCAACATGGAGCATCCGGATCGTTCAACAATATCATTAATAAACTCAATCTCGCTCATCTCTGCTGCCACAGGAGTATAGTATGAGACATTTTCAATGGCCAGGGGGCGCTTAAGCGCATCCTGTACACGGCGGATCCGGTCAACGACATGGTCGATGGCATCCTGCCGGAATGGGATGGGCAGAAGATCGTAGAGATGGGCATTCCTGCTTTTAGTGTAACTCAGGTGTTCAGAATAGATACTTACCAGGTTGTCGTCAAGGAATGCTTTCAGTTCACCAATAAACTTCCAGTCAAGTTCTTCCACGCTACCCAGGGAGAGGGAAAGACCATGACAGGTAATGGGAAAACGCTCCACGGCCCTGTCCAATACCCGCTTCCAGGCTCCACCCATTCCCATCCAGTTCTCCGGAGCAAACTCCAGGAAATCGGGGCTAAGGATTCTGTTCTCAAGAATCTCTTCCGCAATGTCCCTTCTGAGTCCCAATCCTACTTTGACTGTTTTGCCTTCCACGATTTCTAACTTTTAAGAGGAACCCCGGAAAAATCCGGGGTTCCTGACGGACCTTCTAAACCACATCTGAGATTGCCATCTCTACTAACACAACTAACCCTGAAGGCCCGTTTACCCGACTGATATTATTTCTTCGCTGATTTCTTACTGGCTGACTTCTTCTCTCCTTCTCCGCTTTTGGAGTCTGCAGTTTTGGAATCTGCAGCAGCAGCTTCTGTTGTCTTAGCCGATGTTGACTCACTCTTCTTAGCTTCTTCCTTCTTAGCTTCTTCCTTCTTATCTCCTTCACCGCACTTACCTTCTCCGCATTTTCCTTCGCCACACTTCAGTTCACCAAACTTCACCGCATTGGCTTCCATGGGATTCACCTGGTTGCTGTTCATATTGATCAAATGACTACGCAGCTCTGAACCTGAACCCAGATTGTTATATGCCAGGATATCAGCACCAAATGAAGGTGTTGCTACCAGAGTAGTTGTAAGTAAAGCTCCTGCAACTAAGGAAGCCGACTTTAAGATCTTTTTGTCTGTTTTCATGATATTCAACTTTTAATTAATAATGGTTTTAAGCTTTAGAACGGAAAAGAAAGCATATCCTTACAGAACTGGTGGAGAAAAAAGAAATTTTAACAACTATTTGGCTTTTAGCTCACGCTGAAGCTCCTCTCCTATTCTGGATCCGGCATCGGGGGTAAGATGGTGTGTACAGCCTTCATGCTTGCACCCATCACGGTAAACAGCCATGGCATGACTGAGTTCACCGATTTGCTTTGAATATTTTCTGCAGAGATGGCAGCTAAGGAGGTGCATTTTTAATTGCATCCATCTCCTGAAGCCCAGGCGCTGATCTTCTCGGAAGGAAATAAGATAGCTGGCCTCATCGCAGGCGATCATCCTTTTACTCATAAATTCCATTAATCTACCAGGTTCTTTTGCCATCTTATTTCAACCAGTGTTTTTCCAAACAAACTCTCATTTTCAGTCGTGCCCTGTGGAGCATGACCCATAAGTTAGACGGGGAGATGCCAAGCTCCTTACATATGGTATCGGAATCTTCCTCATCGATCATCCTCATAATGAAGGCGGCAGCCAGCGGGGCCTGCAGATTCTCAATACAGAGCCTTATAAATTTCATCAGCTCCTCCTTTTCCAGCTCCCCTTCAGGGAGCAGGGAGTTAGAGTTTGGTCCCTTCCCTTTCAGCCAGTGTCCTTTGAAAGGCTCTTCACTCCTGTAAAAATCTCCGTCAAAAACAGTATCGTCGTGTTCTCCGAAAGCAGACTCCCTGGAGCTGTATTTCTTCCGGTAGCTGTCGATGATTTTCCGTTTCAGGATGGACGTGAGCCAGGTACGTTCGGCACTTTCTCCCCTGAAGCGATCCATGGCCTTCAATGCTGCGAGAAAGGTTTCCTGTACAAGGTCCTCAGCTTTCCCGCTATCGTTCACCCTGACCACTGCATAATTGAAAAGATAGTCACCATATCTCTCCACCCACTGCTGCGGGTCAAGCTTATGTTCTTTTTTGTCAGCCATTCTCGACTATCCCTCTTGAGCTGATACAAGATAGAAAAATTTGACATGTTTCATCCGGAAATGTTTACTTTTGCGGGATGAAATCATTAGATACCAAAGGGCTGAAGTGCCCGCAGCCGCTCATCATGCTGAAGGAGGCCCTGCTTGAAATGAAAGAGGGTGAGAAGATAAAGGTAGAAATCGATAATAATACCTCCCTGCAGAATCTGCAAAGTTATCTCAGGGACCAGGGTGTGGAGCCTGATATCAGCACGGCCGGGAAAGTTCATACGCTGGTGGCCCTCAAACCACAGAAGGATCTTACGGGCAGCGATCCGGCTATCTACTGTACGACGGATCTGCCCACCAACTATGTGGTGTGCATAAAGAGTGAACTGATGGGTGAAGGAGATGCTGAACTGGGAAAAATATTGATAGAGACCTTTGTGGATAACCTGAAGTTGCAGGAAAAGTTGCCCACCCATGTGGTCCTCTATAACGGGGGTGTAAAACTGGCCATGAAACAATCGCCCGTCTGCAACTCCCTCACAGAGCTGGAGGAGCTGGGAACCCGTATCATGCTCTGTGGTACATGTATTGACCATTATGGAATTCAATTGGATATAGGGGTGGGCATGATATCCAATATGGTTGTAATTACAGAAACGCTGGCTTCGGTCGGACATGTGGTATACCCCTGATTATTAAGAATATGGATCAGAAATTCGATCTCTTATCAACCATCGAATATGGAGGTTGTTCTGCAAAATTACCTGCCGGACTGCTCTCCGAGGTCCTGAGTAAGCTCCCGGTGGTTGCCGATCCCAGACTTCTGGTGGATGTGGACACACACGACGATGCCGGAGTTTATCTGATTAACGATGAGACGGCCCTGATCTTTACAACTGATTTTTTTCCTCCCATCTGTTCTGACGCCTATGAATTCGGGGAGATTGCCGCAGCCAATTCCCTGTCGGATGTTTATGCCATGGGCGGAACACCCCTCCTGGCACTGAACCTGATGATGTTCTCCCAGGAGAAAATCCCCATGGAAGTATTCGGGGAGATTCTCAAAGGCGGCTATGACAAAGTGAATGAAGCCGGGGCCCTTACTGTTGGCGGACATACCATTGATGACCACCCTCCTAAATACGGACTGGCAGTGGTCGGCACGGTCCATCCCGATAAGCTGATCACCAATGCCGGAGCCCGGCCCAATGACATCCTGGTACTCACCAAATCCATAGGGACCGGGGCCCTGGTGTCGGGCATGAAAAACGGACTTTGCAGGAAGGAAGATTACAGGCGGGCCCTGGTGCAGATGAAACATCTGAACAGGCAGGGTGCAGCGATGGCAGGGAAATACAGGGTAAGCGGCATGACCGATATTACCGGGTTTGGACTGGCCGGACATGCCATGAAAATGGCTGAAGCCAGCGGAGTAAGCTTCCGTATTCGCAGCTCGGAAATTCCGTTGCTTCCGGGTGCCTACGAGGTATATGAAAAAGGAAGTATTCCGGGTGCCACCTTCAGAAACCTGGAATTTACCGGTCAACATACACACTGCACGCGGGGAGTGGACTATAACCTGAAAATGCTTATACATGATGCTCAGACTTCCGGAGGGCTTCTAATGTCGGTAAATCCCGATCATGCCGGGGCCCTGATTGAAGAGTTAAACAGGCAGGATCCAGATGTTTCTGCGGTGGAAATCGGACAGGTAATACCGGAAAGTCCGCGCCGTTTATACATTGAATAATCCGATTGGTTTTTCATACCTTTAAGACATGAACAAGCGAAGTTCCTACAGTTTCATTTACCGGCTTCAGCGGATTATTCTGCTGGTTTTCTATACTACGACCGCCATAGCCCTCTCCATTCCCCTGGCTATGCTGGCTGTGAAACTTTCACCCAATCAGCTTTATCCCCTGGTGATTACCCTGCTGCTCTATATGGTCCTGGTGATTGTAGTGGGATCCATGATCCATGTGATCAGCTACATCCCTTTTAACCTGGCCACAGCTTTTGATCCCATAAAGAACGATATTGCTGAAGGAAAGCTTTCCACCATGGAAGAGCTTGCAGAGCGTATCACCAGCTTTACCGTGAAGTTTTACAACTTCTCCTTCCTGGATATTTCTCATGCATTTATTGAGACCGGACAAAGCGGCCTGATGGGCTTTGAATCGAACAAGGAGGTAGAAAAAGTACTGAAGGACTTCAGAATGCTTGATAAGAGTAAAGAACTTGAAGAGCTTAGCCTGGCTGGAAAAATTTCCCTCCCGGAACGCGACTACCAGCTTTATATTCTTCCCATCTGGATTGGGGACAGGTGGCTGGGATATATGGCACTCCTTTCCGAAAAACGAATCAGCCGCTTTTTTCAGCGATTCCTGATAGAGTACGAAGAGAACTTCCTGGACGACCAGATAATGCTTATAGTCAGAATGAACGAAAAATAGAAAAGATGCTGGCTCCAATTATATACATTGGCATAAGCTGCATTATTATCTGGCGCTCCTCTCACGGTTTCGAGGTAGCCTCTGACTTCCTGGGAAGGAAAATGCCCCTGGGAATCAAGGGAGCCACACTCAATGCCATCGCCAGCTCCATGCCAGAATTTCTGACCACCATGTTTTTTCTGTTCTATCTGCGTGATGCGGAAGGATTTTCGGGCGGACTGGGTGTGACCTCGGGAAGTGCCCTGTTCAACCTGCTTATTATACCGGCACTGGTGATCTTGATACTCTTTGCCTCCGGTAAAGGCAAAGGTAAAGGTATTGTGCTGAAAAAGGTGGTCCTGCTTCGCGAAGGAAGTGTCTTACTGATCTCCCAGCTCATTTTTGTGGGCTTCCTCTTCAGCGGGGAGCTCCTGGGCAGACACGGACTGGTACTGGTACTGGTCTACTTAGTTTACCTGGCAATCCTCTTCATTATTAGCAGGAAGCGAAAAAAATCCAAACGGGAATATGTCAGGCCGGATTCCCCACCGAAAAAGAAAGTGCTGGGCGCCCTGCTAACGCTTGATATGATTGCATTAGTGTTGAATGGAAGAAAGATAAACACCTTAAGGGCCTGGACCCTCCTGGGGGTCAGTACCCTGGTCATGACTTTCGGAACCTGGTTGCTGGTTTTTGGAACGGATATTTTCGGGGAGATTACAAACATCCCCCTGATATTTGTTGCCGTGGTTCTGTCTGCTGCTGCCACTTCGGTACCCGACACCATTATTTCCGTAAAAGATGCACGGAAGGGAAATTACGATGATGCCGTCAGCAATGCCCTGGGCAGTAACATATTTGATATCGCTTTTGCACTTGGATTTCCCATCCTGCTCTATAACCTGATTCACGGAGAAAGCATGGCATTAAACCAGGACCTGCTGACTTTTACCAAAGAGGTCTGGGTATTCCTGCTTCTGGCCACATTCCTGGCCCTGACCATTATGCTTATCGGGAAAAAATTCACCCGGATTAAAGCGTATATGATGCTTGGGATTTACCTGCTGTTTCTGTTCTTTGTAGGCACCCATGTTGGGCAAGGCTTTGGTGGTATCGGACAACCAATTGGTGATTTTCTGAAAAGCATTGCCGACTGGATAGGGACAATGCCCTTCTAGCACTACTTTTTTATTAGCTTCAGAACCTCCACGTCTGCTTCCAGCCAGTCGAGCTCATGCAGATTGGAGCGATGCACCCAGCGGTACAAACTGTGTTCCGTCAGGCTGATTTCTCCCTTCCTGATAGTACAAATAAAAGGAATCAGCTTTATGGCATTCTTACTGTCAACATGCCTCACTGAAGGAAGTAGCTGAATGACAGAGATCTCCACTCCCAGCTCCTCCCTGATCTCCCTGATAATACAAGCCTCCGGGGTTTCTCCTGCAAGCAGCTTTCCCCCTGGAAATTCCCATTTATAAGGATGTGGCATAAAGTAACTACGCTGGGTAGCAAGTACCAAATCCCCGTCCACAATGATGGCACAGGTAACCTCCGTCAAGGCTTTCACCATACTACTGTCTTCTTTTTGGGTAATCCACATAGCACTCCTTTACATGTTTACGCCCGATTTCACCCCAGCTTTCCGAATCCAGCGTCACAAGCACTACCCCGGCCGTTGGAAGATTATCCAGGGGCGATTCAAGGAAGAGATTGGCATAGGATGTAAAAGAAGGATTATGACCAAAAACAGCCAGCTCCCTTATATCTGCGGAAACACCGGATACCACCTCTGCTATCTCTGATGTGTAAGCCATATACAGGGAATCATGTATCTGCAAATCTTCAGGTCCTAATCCCCAGCTCTTTGACATAATCAGGGCTGTATTCAGGGCCCTCCTGGCCGGACTGGAAAGGATCAACCGGGGCTGCAGATTAGCTGAACGAAGCCTCTCGGCCATCTCTTTAGCATTCCGTATCCCACGTTCCGCCAGGGGGCGGTCAATATCATCCAGGCCTTCGTGTTCCCAGCTGGACTTGGCGTGTCGTATGATAAATAGCTTCCGTTCCATTTAAAGCAGATTACTTGCCAGGTCGGCCAGGTAGCTGCGCTCCCCTTTGACCAGGTGTACATGGGCAAAAATATCCTGACCCTTCATTCGATCGGCCAGGTAAGTCAGACCGTTGGATTTTGTATCCAGGTAAGGGGAATCGATCTGCTGGATATCCCCTGTAAAAATCATTTTGGTTCCCTCCCCAGCCCGGGTAATAATGGTCTTAACTTCGTGGGGGGTGAGGTTCTGGGCCTCATCCACAATAAAGAAAACCCTGGAAAGACTTCTTCCCCGGATATAGGCCAGGGGTGTAATCAGCAGCTTCTCGGTCTGTTGCATCTCCTCTATCCTGCTGTGCTCCTTGCTCTGCAACTTGAACTTTTGTTTGATCACCGAGAGGTTATCGAACAGCGGCTGCATATAGGGACCGATTTTTTCATCCACATCGCCCGGCAGGTAGCCCAAATCGCGATTTCCCAGCGGTACGATGGGTCTGGCCAGGAAGATCTGGGTGTACATCTTTCGCTGATGGATGGCAGCAGCCAGAGCAAGCAGTGTTTTGCCCGTCCCTGCCTTTCCGGTAAGCGCTACCAGCTGAATCTCAGGTCTTAACAGGGCATCCAGAGCGAAAGTCTGCTCTGCATTACGCGGATCAATACCATAGGTCCGTGTCTTCTCCACCCTGTTCACCATCTTATTGAAGGGATCGTAATGGCCCAGTCCGCTCTTGCTATTGTTTCTGAATATAAAGTACTGGTGCGCCACCGGTGCCTTGTCGAGTCCGAAACGTTCCACAGGTACCCCTTCCATGGATTCGTACATATCAGAGATTACTGTATCGTCCGTTACATCGCTGGATTTTACATTCTCATAGATATCATCGATATTCTGGACCATGTCGTTGTGGTAGTCCTGGGCCATAATCCCCAGCGACTTGGCTTTCATCCTGAGGTTAATATCCTTGGTAATAAGGATCACGGGCCTTTTGGTCCCGTTCTTCAAATGCAGGTGTTCTGCTATGGACAGTATCCTGTGGTCGGGAGTATTCTCCGGAAAGGAGGTGGTGAGCTGTTCAGATGCTTTCTGTCCGGTACAGATGCTAAGTTTTCCTTTTTCTCTTCCCAGTGACAGGCCTCCATTAAACAGTTTGTCACCACTGAGCTTATCCAGCTCCCTGGTGAATTCCCGGGCATGAAAATTGATAATGTCATTTCCCTTCTTAAACCTGTCCAGCTCCTCAAGCACAGTGATGGGCACGACGATGTCGTGTTCATCAAAGTTGTGAATGCTTTTGTAGTCATGAAGTAAGACATTGGTATCAAGAACGAAGATCTTACGATTTTTTTTCTCAGCAGTTGCCA
>CAYWGP010000149.1:0-5116 GCA_964458155.1 uncultured Bacteroides sp. | reverse complement strand
CATCATCACTACACCGAATTCCGCAAAATGCATAACATCCTGCCCTTCCTCGCCAACAAAGCCCAAAATAAAGGGTCCAATGATGATTCCGGCAAACAGGTATCCAAGGACCGATCCCAAACCCAGCCTCTTAGCAACTGGGACAACTACAACTGCGGCTGCCAGGTATATAAATGCTTGAGAGAAAAAATTGCCTTCCATAGTATGCTTAATAAATAGTTGCGTAATCGTTCAGATAGGCTAAATTCTTTGCCTCCTCCAGGTTGAAATCGCCGCTTCTCATCGTACCAAGGAGTTTCATAAGTCCATCTGCCTGGTTCTTAACTTCGCTGGCTTCAAAGGCGTGAGATCCAAATACAACGAATGGCGGCAATGGAATCATTTTACATAAGACTGCCGTTTGCCGCAAGGGAGATAACAGTTGATTAATGGTATGATTGTGGAACTGTCCTATCTGGTAGGCTCGCTCAGGGCCTCCTGCGGTTATGGAGCATAGAAATAACTTATCCTTGAGGGCATTTCCCTCACTTCCGAAGGCCCAGCCATGTTCCAACACCATATCCTGCCACTCTTTCAATATTGATGGAGTGCTGTACCAGAAAAGGGGAAACTGAAACACGATCACATCGTGTTGGGAAAGCAACTCCTGTTCCCTCTTTATATCGATATATGATTCAGGATACTCCTGGTACAGATCATGAAATGTTATACCTTCGAATCCCTGCATGCCTTCAACAATCAACTTGTTTACTTTTGATTTATGAAAGGCAGGATGTGCAAATAGGACCAGAATTTTCATAGGTGTTAACAAAATCAGATTTAAGCAATTGCAGAAACAAGTACATAAGTTTGAAATATGTAATTAACAATCAAACAGTGAGAATGTTGAAATTCCTATGATGGTTAATATACATTTCACACGTGTTAGCTGTAAATAATAATTCATAGCAACACCTTATTCATAATCAGAGCTCGGCCCTGAGCCAAGCTGGGCCCACACTGTAAATCAACCATCTACAAAGATTCTTTTCGATAAAGTCCTCTGAAGATAAAAAGGTCGGTGTGAACGAGCACTGTTCCTAAATCAGGATCTAATGGAGTTGTCAAAGTATAAAAGTGTATGTATATTTTAATAGTATCGATCGTGTATTTGTACCTGGCAACCTGGGATATTCCAGATCTCTGTATGTATTCCTGCCTTCATTAAATACCAAATATAAATCATTGCCTTCTTTTGGATTATAGCGGATCCTGAAATTTGTAATGATCCCATTATCGACATCGTTATATTGTATGAATGAACTGATTGAGAGTTTTGTATTTAACATCAACTGCGCTTTTAGACGAGCAATATTTGAGTTTAGCGACTGATCCCTGCTGGTGAATACTACACGGTTGAATTCATAAGCCAATTCCAGAAAGAGCAAGGATCCAATATTCCATTGAGGTTCTACTTCAAATGAAATTATTTGCCCATCATAAAAACCTCCTATTTCAGCATCCAGACCCAGCCTGACACTTCTTGAGGAAGAAGTATTTAAGTGTGTTTCGAATTGATTGAATCTGTATTGTCCCACCGGGACCTCAACATCTGATGCAATATTAAATGGTTCAAATACAGCTTCGTAGATATTGTTCACACCAACCATCCCGTTAAACCCTGATTTCAGAAAGAATTGATATTTCAGTTGAACCTGTGAAGATTCCAGGATCTGGTTCGGGTTTAATGCATATGCCTCTGCTCCCAATTCAAATTTATGGTTCATAAGAATGGAATTTTCACCGGGCAACCAACCGTATTGAATGCTACCACCGTAGAACGAATAATCAGATCGCTGTTGAAAGCCCATCCCAGGATCGAAATCCTCTCCGCTACGGGTATAGGTGAAATTGTATCCCAATCCCTTATCATTGTATCTTTTCCAGTTCATGAATATTCGTGTGGGATCGGCCGACAGGACTTGGTTACTGTTTCCTGTCATCATGGATTGGGCCAGTTTAAAGTTCAAATAATCATTCTGAAAGAGTTTAAAAATTCCATCCACACCGTAGGTAAGATTGTACGAGCCATCCATTCCTATGCGCGAGGTAAAGATACCGCCCATGTAACTACTTGGATTGATAATCTGCCGACGCAGTCTAAGTACACCGAAGTTTTCGGAAGGCAGGGTGGCCAGTGAGTCGTTGTCAGGAACAAGTGCCCCGGTTTGCATGTCCATAAAGCCAATATCCCATTTACCGGCCATTCCGGTAATACGTGTTCCGGCAAGAATGGGAACCTTTTCCCCTTCATTGAGGCCAATAGTGCGACTGTAAAAAAGATTGCTGGCCCCTTCAAATTCATAATTGAACACACTGGATCTTTCCTGGAAAAATGTCCTTTTCTCGGGGAAAAAAAGGGAAAACCGGGTCAGGTTGATTTGTTCATCATCAGCTTCTACCTGGGCAAAATCAGTATTGAGGGTAACATCGAGAGTCAGGTTGTTGGTAATTCCGTACTTGACATCCAGTCCGGCCGAGAAGATGGGATTGTTTGTGTTTTCGTAGGAGGTGCCTGACTCATTCAGCACGTAATCCTGCTGAATCCCTGCCAGGGCATAGGGTGTGATGTAAAAGGGCTTCTTTGACTGGATCCCTTCAAAGACGACCTTTTGTGCTTTTGAGGGTCTGAGATAGCTATTTGGTCCCCAATCTGGTGGAATCGCCGGAAAGACATTCATTTCATTTTTATGAGCGATTCGTCTGGCAAAACTCATTCCCATCATTACATTTTCGCCGCTTTCCTTAAAACGCAAACTTGACAGGGGGATTCGCATCTCCAGGAACCAACCTTCACCATTTTGCGTGGTCTTTACATCCCAGAAAGTATTCCAGCTTTCATTAATTGGCTGGCTTCTGGGATCTGGACTGATTGCATCGTTAAATACGTTAACATCAGTCCTGAGACCGCTTGGTGTTGTAGAGAATACGAGTGCATTTTCGTTATCATTGAATGAGTCAAAAAGGATTGTGAATGCTTCATTGCTGTCTGATATTTCATCCCTTTTTTTGGAGGTAACAAGCATGGCCGATGCATTGGAGTCATACAATCGGGCACCCACATATATAAATGCATTGTCATAACAGACCATCACCTCACTTTTTTCACTTGGCTGGTTTCCGAAGACCGGTGTATGCATAGTCATCGGAAGCAGCGGTACATTATCCCAGCAGGCATCATCAACCAGTCCGTCAAACCTGAATTCCCCTTGCTTTTTCGGGATGGGTAGTATATCCTGGGATTGGGCCATATTTGCTGAGTGCAACATTGCCACGAGTATGAATATTTTTAGAATGTAACTTTTCATTTTTTACCAGTTTAATATTGAAGTTTCATTTTATTACTGGTAAAATTAGGGTAAGGCGGGTCTGCTAATTCCGCAAAGTAGGTGAAGCTGAAAAATTTGACAGTGAAATGTCTGGGATGGCTGCTGAAATTATTGTAATTCGGTCAATTCCCAGCAAACCAGTTCCTAAACTCTGGTACCCTGGCTTTGCTTATCAGGATCTTCTCAGTGGTATGTACATTAAGATTTAATGACAGACGACCGTTAAACCAGAGATCGATATCTTTCACAGCACCTCGGGCGATGATATATTGCCGGTTGGCCCGGAAGAAATCTTTTGGATTGAGCATCTCGGAAAGTTCATCAAGTGTATGGTCCATGATATAGGTTCTGACATCATAAGTCATTGCCTTCACTACACCGGTATCGATATAGAAACAAGCTACCTCCCTTGATTGTACAGGGACAAGTTTGTCGCCTTTTACGGGTACCAGAAAATGCGTCTTCCATGATGGTTTATTTCGGAAGGTCTCGATTAGCTTCTGGATGTTCTCCTCCGGATCCTGTTTTGGGCTTAGCACTTCAAACTTATCAAGTGCTCGCCGGACTAATCTTGTGTCAATGGGTTTGAGCAAGTAATCGATGCTGTTTACTGAAAATGCTTTCAGGGCATATTCATCATATGCAGTGGTAAAGATAATGGGACAGGTGATATTGATTTGGTCAAAGATCTCAAAAGCCGACCCGTCAGCAAGATGAATATCCAGGAATAAAAGGTCGGGTTGAGGGTGTAGTTGGAACCACTCAACAGTTTCAGCGACACTTTCCAGCGTGGCAACAATCTGTATTGGGCCTATCTCTTCCAGGATAGTCCGGAGGTTTCGGGCGGCAAGGCCTTCATCTTCAACGATTACGGTTGTCATCTGAGAGAGGATTTAATAGGGGCAATTCTACCCTGAATTCATTAGGATTCTTTGAAATAACTATTTCTTCGCCGCTTAGAAGCTGATACTGTCTGGAGAGATTGCTAAGTCCTATTCCTGTGCCTGGTTCGGGAGTGATCTTTTCACAAAGCGAATTGCATACGACAATACGGTCGGTCTCTGAAGTCGAAATCCGGATATGAAGCGGATTTCTTTTGCTGATCTCGTTGTGCTTGACAGCATTCTCAAGAAGGGTCTGGATAGCCAGGGGAGGAAGTCTGTGATTGTTGTACTTATCCAAAATATCAAAATCAGCAATCAGGTTTTTTTCAAAGCGCATCTTAACCAGGAATATGTAAGATCGGGCCACTTCAAGTTCGTCCCTTAAACAGATCGATTGATATTGATTGCTCTGAAGGGTGTGCCTGAGCACCTGGGAAAGGTGGTCCAGGTATAGGCCGGCATTTTCTGGATCTTCGCGAATCAGGGTTTTAAGTCCATTCAGAGAATTAAAGAGGAAGTGAGGACTGACCTGGTTTTTGAGTGACTCATACTGTCGTTCAAGGTTTTCTCTCAAGAGTCGTTCGTTGTCAATCCGGGCCGATTGCCGTTCATTGAAAACTTTGATTACAAATATTCCTGTTAGCACAACAATCCCCACAAACAGATCCCGGAAAGTATATAAGAGGTTGAAATCATCTAGATTGGGAGGTATCCCTGAAAGAATATCCTCAAGTGTAAATAGTAATTCCGAAAAGAGGAAAACGGAAATCATGGTAAGTACCAGTGCCTGGATGAATTGTTTGTAACGAGTTCTTTTAAATCCCTGGAAAGGTTTGATAATGTAAAAGTTAAGTACAAAAGCGC